>WOZY01000105.1 GCA_011620045.1 Mesotoga sp. | reverse complement strand
GCTTCGAGGGGCCCTCCCTCATCTTCGATTAAGCATGGCTTGAAGTTCCCTTCTTTGCCTTCTTGGCACACCATGACCAGGAACTTTGTCAGGATGACTGCCTTTTTTTGAATCGTTTCCGCGAAGCGGAGCTGGTCTTTGCTCTTACTACACCCGATCTTCAAAACCCGGTTCTGATAACCCGCTCCTAGTAACCCGAATTTCGTGACCTGTTTCTACCACCCGCTCTCTCGGTCCGGACTTCTCGGCGAACGGAGAACCGATAACGGATAACCATTATTCTATTCTTGCAACTGTTCTTCCCTGAGCACGGCTCTTCACAGCGATCGCGGTTTTTCTTTCCGCGGAGCGTAACTGGTTTCATGAAGTGCGATTGGCCTCTGCCAAGGGCAGAGACTGGCCACCAAAGGTGACTAGCTATAATCGAATCGATCTATAATTGATTCATACTGTATATAGAACAGACTATAGAACAAAATGGAGGTCACTATGGATTTGAGAAAAGAGCTGGTCCTTTTTGCGAGGCTGGCGTGGGACAGAAAACTTACCGAGAGTACCGGCGGAAACATGAGCGTTAGAATTGGAGACCATTTTGTCATTACCCCCACAACAACGGTAAAGCACTTTCTGACGGAAGAGGATCTTGTGGAGGTAGATCTGACTGGAAGGAAAGTCAGTGGAAGTCGCGAGCCCTCATCCGAGTATAGGATGCATCTGAAGATTTACGGAGAATGTGAAGACGTGGTTTCCGTCTTCCACGGCCATCCTGTTTACGCAACCACTATGGCAGTCCAGCAGAAGAAGTTCCCTGTAAATGTTCTTCCTGAAACTGCGCTCATGCTGGCTCCGATAACCTATCTTCCTTACAGAATGCCCGGCACGGATGATTTCGCGGAGGTATTCGACGAGGGCCTGAAGCTAGGTTCGAGAACCTTCATTTTAAGAAACCACGGAGTTACTGTCGGCGGAAGTAGCATCGAAGAGGCTTACGCAAAACTCGAGACGCTGGAGTTTCTGGCCCAGATCACCCACCTTTCCGGTGCCGAACCCGGTTACCTCGAAATCCCTTCCGAAGATGTGGAGAAGTTCTTGAAAAAAATAAGAGAATCGAAGGAGTAGCCACAGGCAATATCTGGATTTTTTGAGAGAATAAACAACCTTGAACATACGATCGCAATTGCAGCAAACAAGCATAATCTCTCGAGTTGACTTTTCAAACAAAAGAAGAGTCCTATCTCTTTACTCGAAAACAATCATTGTCAAAAGAACTGACCCATCCGAGAACATAGCTTCTGCCTTCGATAAGACTTCGCAGTTCTTGCTCCGATTCCATTTTCTGAAATGTTGATGTTCCAGAAGGCTTTATTCGGATTGAAAAAATCAGACTTCGCACGGAAGGCAGATTAGTGGGTTCGTAGCTTTTCACTCTGTCTTAAATCGCTGAACTGGACAAATAAAGGAAGAGGCAGTGTCATTGACACTGCCTCTTGAACTTGAACCTTATCAGTAGATTACTATCGAAGTCGAAGCAGAAGCGGGAATGGCTCCCTCCAGCTCGGCAATGGCCATGATATCGTAGGATCCTGGATCGAGATCCATGACGGCACTTGCCGGTATCACGCACTCGAATAGTCCGGCTTCAGTCATTGCGGCTTCGAACTCCCGTGTCTCTTGCCCAACTATCAGGGATAGAGTAACCTTTCCTGTTGTGGCAGGAACTGCCTCATCTATTGGATAGGTCACTTCTGATACGTAGACATTTACGGGAATATCGCTGCCCTTAGCCACAAAGGAAGGTGTTTCCAAGCTGTTTATCTCCATCCTTATAGCTTTCAGTTCTTCTATCCAGTATGTATCTTCGTATGGATAGTCAGGATCTCTGAAAGCTCTCAATTCTATGAAGTTGGAAGTTGAGTCGAATTTTGACAGATAGAATGGCCCATTGCTTATATAGGCGTGTCCGTAATCGTCAATGAATTCGATCGCAGCCTCGTATCTTCCAAGTACATATTCCTCGTCGACAAACTCTTTAATATAGTTTGGAATATGCTTTCTTTCCTTCATCTCGACGAGTTTAGCTCGGATGTCTTTCACACATGCAGGAGCAATGGCATCTACTTCTGTGAAGGCAGGATCCATTGTAATTGAGTAAGCAGTACCTGATTCGCTGCCTTCAGTTACAAGTAGCGACATGGCCTCCGCTATCTCCCAGGCACAACCGACCGGATGGCCAGATGAAGAAACGCTTATACCAGGTGCTGCCCAGCTAGCAACCCTATCCTTGCTCGCCGGGAAGTTGTAATTGAAGTAGACGGTTATTGTGTTGTCCTCGTTCAGAACCCAACCTATGATAGTGTCGAGGCCGCTCTGAAGAGAAGAAGAATATGCCTGTTCGTATTGGAGATCATCGTCGCCCTCTTTGTTCGCCCACTCCATCTGGAATGCCTGAGCATATAGGAAGTCAACGATCGTGATCGGCTGCCCATGGTGAAGTTTGCCAAACTTAAACTCATAGGTAGCCATGGATATCGACTTGTTTCCTTCTCCAACTTCTAGCCAGGCTTCGTTAATAGGGCAGTAATTGATAGCATTAGAAGGTACCTCGAAATCTCCAACTACGTCTCCTTCTTCATTACGTCGGGCCTTAGTTTGAACTTCAACCGGTACGGCCCTTAGAGGTGTTGGAATAGCCGAAGCGGGGCTTTCAAACATCGCTGAATCGTAAAGGTTTTCGGCAATGTAATTCGAATAGACGCTGTCAAAACCGTCTGTTCCTATCGGGTCCCAGGCATCCATGAAGAGAGACCCCATAGCCGAGAACTGTGTTATGAATAGCGTTCGGTCATCTGTAACGGCCGTTCTTATCGACCATGTGTTTAGACCGTCTCCCAGCCCATAAGCAAACCTCTGTTTGAGTCTTGAGTCGTTCGCGACAAAGAAGTCGAGCTGATTGACGACGTATATCCTGACAGCTTCTTCCAGACCGAGTTCAAGACCTCTGAGAGCAAGGTCCCAGTACTCCTCTTCTGTCAAGAAGTTACCGGTGTAAGCCTTTAGAGTGACTTCATCGATCTCATCCTGTTCGTAATTCCAGAAGCCTTCCGTCATTCCGCCCGGCATGTATCCATACCAGGGAGCGTACATTTGCGCGACGATATGTTCCCAGAAGGCCCTCGTCGCACCGGCTCCCCAGCCTTCAGTATACATCTGCCAGGTAAACTCTGCGGGATCGCCTCCGTAGACGACATTACTGCACTTAATCCTGTCCCAGTACATCCTTTCCGCCTTCAATCCCGCCTTTTCAAGCTGATCCCCAATATAATCTCCTTCCTTTAGACGACCTTGAGGATCATCGACTCTAATAGCAATCTTGATTGTTACGGGCTCATTATCGAAGTACCAGAACCCATCTCCTTGCTTGACAAGTCTTCCGGCATTCTCCGGTAGTGCGGCTGCAGCTTGCATAGAGCTTTCTATTACTTGCAAAGCTCTCGCTTCGTTCCCCTCAGCCGTCAAGCCAAACTTTGTGGCGAGAAGGTTGTACCTGTACGTTCCCGGCTGGCCAGTTGTTGCCATGGTGAACGCAGGAGTGCCAGCTCCTCCAAGGATCTCATCGACGAGATACTGCCTGTTAATCAGGTCGTTCATCGCGAACCTGATATCTCTGATGGCGAATGCATTGAAATATTCTTTGCCACCAACTTCAACGACATAAGGCGCTTCGTTTGGAATCGGATTCATCAGTAGCGACCACGAGCCTGATGGAACGGCATAGAGTTGAAGCTTATCCCTTGTCGCCTGATCAAGTCCAAAGATCTGTGGTCCGGAAAGACCCCACATGAAGATGTCGGTCAAACCCTCGGCAGTATCTTTCAACGCTATATCTTCCGACATCCTAACGTTGAAATAGACTAGATCGGGATATGGACCCTTCTGCACACCCAACACTAGTCCTCCGAGCAATAACACCATAACTAACGCAACAGAAATCAGCTTTCTTCTCACTTTCCTTCGCCTCCTTTAGTGATTATCATTTCGAAGGAAACACGATCTCAGCTGGAGTAAGGCTGTTTCAGCTAGACACGAGAAGTAACGATTAGAAATTACTATAAAGCAAAGAAATCTTTGGTAGTATTTGACTTGATGCTGAAATAGACCACGCTTCACGAAGAAGCTAATATGCTTGTAAGATTATTATATTACATTACACTGGCAAAATGAAAAGAACAAACAAGCTTGATTAACGATTGCTTTGCCAAGCAAAACTATACCCGTCGCTTCTTTCAATGACTTCCTCTTCCTCCACAGATCTAGCATGAAACAATGTTGCATAGACTTGTTGCGTTTTCGTTTGTCAAGATCAAGCACATTGCAAAACTCCATTTCATCAAACTTTCTCACCGTTAGAAATATCTATTATGTAAAAGACTTTCAGCTTGAAAGTCTTAGAAGTTCTGACAATCCGAAAAGAGAAAGAGTTGCAGGAAAACACGCTGCATTTCACTTTGTTCAATCTCGCTGAATTCGAAAAAGCGACCTGCTCTAGCCAAAGAAGGACTGAATAAAAATCCTTACAACTTCTGCCCCGCCTATGAAAGTTCCTACACTGCTTCCAACATTTGCAAAGACTACTATAAGAAGAATCTTTGTGACTCTGTTTTTCCAGAAGCCTTTGAAAGAGTTGACGTCTTCGTTCAGATTCTCAAAGTCGGAGACCTTGGGTTTCCTCACAAGAGCCTCTACAAGACCGGCAAACCACCCGGCAGCAAGAAGCGGGTTCAAGGAGCTTACAGGAGCAATGAAAAACGCCGTCAGTATAGAGAGTGGATGGCCAAGAGCTGCAATAGTACCCAGAGCAGAAAGCGATCCGTTCCAGAGGATCCAGCTGAGAATCTGATCAAATCCGGCATCGCGATTCACTATAATCGTTGAAACAATCAAGCTGATGATCGCTATCGAGATAGTCCAGCCGATTATCTTTCCGGTCTTCTTCTTCGGGGGGATCTTGCTGAGCGCCGCAAGGTCCTGATCCTCTTTTATAGCCTCTTTCAAACCCGGGACATGTCCGGCACCAACGACTGCGACAACTTTCTTTCCGGGAGCCGTCTTGATCTTCTGGGCAAGATACTTGTCCCTTTCGTCGATCAATGACTCCTTGAGTTGCGGGAAGGACTTCGCAAGCTCACTGAGTGCAGAGGTCAACATATCTCCCGACTTCATCTTCTCGAGATCTTCTTCTGTAATCTTCTCATCGCTGAAAATTGACAGAACCAGAGTGAAGAAGAGTTTCGTCTTTCCCCAGAAGCCAAGATTTCCCCATATTCTTGCGAATGTAACCTGAATATCTCTATCCGCAAGAACAAGCTGCGCCCCTGTTTCTTTAGCCGACTCAATAGCCTGCAGCATCTCCTGTCCTGCCTGGATTCCTATTTGCTTTGCCATTCTCTTTTGATAAGAGGAAAGTATAAGGTTAGCTAGCAGAAGAAAAGACTTCTTCTCCTTAACTACCTTTGCGATATCGGTCTTCTTCCATCTATCCTGATCCTGCATCGATTGATAACGGGAGTTGCACAACTCTACTGCAACGGAATCGGGTTTTTCCTCTTCGATAATCGCCTTGACTTCTTCGGCGCTGTTCTTTGATACGTGAGCGGTACCGATAATTATCAATTCTTTGTCATCAAGCATTATTCTGTGTACTGTCTCGGACAACGAAATCACCCTTTCGATTTGACTATCAAACTCTATTTAATCACAATCTTGCACCCAACTCGTCTTTGTGAGATTATCAATTATATAGCTGATTAGATATTCCTGGGGAGGTGTTCTCTTGAGCAATCCCGCAAGAGCAGAAATCGAAGATCTGCAAGGAATGGTTGACCTTGCATCTCTTGTCTTCAAAAGTGAAATGGGAAAGATCTTTCCTGTCTTGTTTTCAGAAGAGAATGTGGAAAACATGACAGTCGTTAAGGAAGACGGGAGGCCGGTGTCAATGATCGGCTTACTTCCTAGAGAAATATCTTTATTCGGACACAGGATTAAAGCCGGCCTTATCGGTTCAGTCTGCACTCACCCGGACTACCGCGGGAAGAACTACGGCGCCGTGAATCTCGCAAAGACCGAGGAACTCGCAATAGATATTGGCCTAGCAACTCTCATAATTTCTGGAGGCAGAGGCTTGTACCAGCGGTTCGGAGCGGTAAGACCGCCGGGCATGAAGAGAATTCTCGTTAAGCCGGGAAGAACAGCTTCCATGAGGGAAGCGAGGATTTCAGACATAGATAGAATTCTCTATCTCTACAGAATGAAACCTTTGAGATACATCAGAAACTTCACTGATTTCGAGAAAACTTTCTCAACGGGTTACGCGGAGGCACGTAAGGCCAAAACCTTCTTGAGTGAAAAGGCATATATTACCGTTATCGAGAGAGAAGACAGTCATTACGTGATTGAATACGGTGGGAACAGCAAAGATGTAATCTCCTTGACAAGGGGCTACATCGAGAAACTCGAACTCAAGGAATGCATTATTGTTGCCGAAAGACACTTCAGGGCAGAGGAGAGCCTTCCGTTCGAGTTTCCCGGAACGGCGAAAATTATCTCCAAAAGAAGCTTCTTTGATCAAATGGAGGGTTACTTCACGGAGATTATGCCTTCAGAGGACTATGACAGATTCATAGAGACCGTCGAAAGACTGTCGCTAGCCGAATTCAATCAGGAAGTCTTTTGCTGCAGTAAATTCAAGGGGCTTCCTCTCTCTCTTCCAAACTACGGATTTGATTACATTTAACAATCGGTGGCCAGTTCCTCTTCGCAGCCGAGGACAGCTACAAGTTGTCAGTTCAAAGTTGTAAGCTCTAGACCCGAAAGCAAAAAGACGTCAAATGCCGTCTGAATGAGGGACCGTCCTTGGAAAGGGTGGAAGAGCGGCTGTTTGTTCCGACGCTACGCGTCCAGGTTATTCGTTCTTGGTCCAGGATTCCGTAATCTGAACTTGTTTCAACATCCTGCTCTTTGTTTTGATCTTGACCAAGAACGAAGAACAGATCCTCGCTCTGGAACGAATAAAAGGTTTTCGTCCGCGAACGGAGAACCGTTCAACGGACAACCAGTTTCTCTTGAACTTTCGGACGCCCAACCACGGTCTTACAACTCACAACTTGGAACTTGCAACTGATCCCTTGCTCTTCCAACCTTGAACCTGCAACCCCCTGCCACGTTTTCATAGAACACTCTTTCCTTCACATTTTCCTTCAAAGAAATCGATAGATCTCTTCAGTATCGCCTTCTTGAACAGTATTGAGGTAAGATGGCCGGAAGGCACCCAGCGAAGTGTCGAATCCGGTATCTTCTCCGAGAGTTCCTTTGTGGAGCGTCTGGGAACAAAGATATCGAAGAGGGCTCCGTTGATAAGTGTCGGGCACTTGACAAACTTCGCGAATGTTAGAGGATCGTACTCAAAGCAAGAGATTGGCGCACTTCCAATTTCCAGTTCGGGACTCTCTAGCGAACGGATGTATCTTTCGTGATCTTCGCCATGTAGTTTTCTGCACTTCTCCTTACTGCAGGAACCGTCCTTCTCGTATTTGACTCTCATTACACCTGTCACGAAGCTCTTCCAGGTTATGTGGTAGAAGTTTCCTCCCGTCACTACAAGCGAGAGTCCGCAGATCGACCTGTCGAGCGCTGCCGTTATGACCGAGATAAAGCCTCCGAAGCTATATCCCATCAAAAAGTAAGGCGGGGGACACTCCCATTTCAAGTAATTAAGAGCAGTTAATCCATCCACAACAGCATTTTCGAACCTTTCTCTCAGGACATCCGTTCTCGGGTCCAGAAACAGCTCGCCCGATCTGTGGCCCGCGGGCGTTCTCTCAAAATGAAAGGGTAGTATCATCATGGCACCGGAGTATCCCCATTTCGCGAAAGTCATAGGAAACCACCTGAGATAGTCGAGATTCTTCTCGCCCCTCCCGTGAAAGAAAAGAACGGTTCCCTTTTTTCCTCCACTGTAAAGATAGAGTGGAATACTTCTATTTTCGGAGAAGTTTGACGGATAATTTGACTTCAAAACTACTCTTGAGCAATCTACGTTATCTCGTGTCTCTATGATCTCCGGATGATTAGAATAACGTTTTGCGAAAATCTCTTTTTCCATTTACATCTACCTCTATAAAATTATATAATAATTCGATAAGCTAACCTGTGCCTTCCGGGAGGAACCAATGAACACTTTAGCAGTCGCAATTTCAATTGTCGTTTTAATTCTATCTCTAAGAGTCTTTAAGG
>WOZY01000184.1 GCA_011620045.1 Mesotoga sp. | reverse complement strand
GAGCTCTCACGATACCGTTTTTTGCAAGCGCGACTGGAACTCTGCTTTTCAGACAGCTATTCATGACCGTTCCACCTTCGCTTTCCGACGCTGCGAGGATCGATGGAGCAGGACCCATGAGATTTCTATTCAGTGTGTTGATCCCGCTTTCAAAGACCAACGTCGGGGCGTTGTTTCTGATTGAATTCACTTATATGTGGAACGAATACCTGTGGCCTATGATTGTTACCAACAGCAACAATATGAGGGTGGTTCAGATAGGAATAAAGATGCTTCTTGCAAGTGAAGCTCAAGCGGCCGAATGGAATATCATTATGGCTGGAGCCATAATCGCCATGATTCCCCCGCTAATCATGCTGCTGCTTTTCCAGAGAACCATCATGGAAGGATTCAGCCTGAAAGAAGAGAAGTAGATCTATATCGACCTTATCTATTTGTTTAGGACATTCTCGATAGCTTTTAGAATTACCTTGCTGCTGTAGGTTGCCCCGGAGACGACATCCGCCTCGACTAACCGGTTCTCGATAACCGATGCGGTGATCGTTTCTGCGGGCTTTCCTTTACCGTGATCGTGTTTAACGATCTCAGTTGATCTTATTTCATGGCCAGATATGGCGACTCTTGCAGTTGCACTCACTATTCCGGCTCCGAAACTGCTCTCGTAAGGCGCGTCATCTAGCTCAGAAAGATTGAGCGGAGCGAATTAGAGTGTGTCTAGCTCTTTCAGTCCGGCCTCGAGTTTTGGAACAACAAATACAAACTCATTTATTGCCAGGGCGGCTATGACAATCCCGATCGGTACAGGTACGTTCATAAGAGTCCTTCTCTTCACTGTCTTTCCTCCTGAAATGTAGTATGTCTGGAAATCTCCATGAACAGATTGGCCGACTAATCTTCAGAGTCTCTTAGAAATCTGTCAATATTACTCGGGATGATGAGTTTGAGGCTTACTCTTTGAGGCAGCTTTCAGCACCATCTTTGAAAGGAATCCCGGTCTCTCGAGATTAAACTCACCTCCAAAAAACCTTTCGCTTGCATTTGTCCAGAAATTCCTTCGGGAAGTTCTGGGACAAGTATTCGCTGAAGTTTTCTTCTCCAGCACCCATGCAAAGGAAGGCGCCCTGGCGCCTTTCCTTTACTGTTTCGAGATTTTTCTGTATGAACTAGGAAATCTCTTTCTCTACTTTGCCGATTCTGATGCAAGTTCCGACGATAACTGCATCATATCCAGACAAGTCTGGCGAAGAGACTTTCTTGATGTCGATGATGGCACATTCGCCGGTGAGCATTTCAGAGAGTTTTCCGTACAGTTCTCGGCTGTTCCGCTTCTCGTCACATAGATGATTGCGGTTTTCACGCAGCACCTCCTCTTATTATTGCCGATCAGATGATGTAGATGCTTTCGGTTAAGATTACAGGAAATATTTTCGACTGTAGTAGTGAAAATGATAACAATGTTCTGTATTTCTCTTTGAGAAAGCATTTTTCAGGTAGCCGCTCTTGAAGAATTCTGGCATTGTGTTATAATTCTATGCGTTGAAATCCCGCTTTGCCACATAAGGCAAGGCCACAGTCCAAGGGAGGAGGAAGTTAATGAAGAGGATTTACGAAACGATGTTCATAGTCTCGCCAAAGCTAGATGAAGAAGAGCGTAATGCGATGGCTGAAAAGGTAAGAGACTACATTGTTGAACGAGTCGGAGGAACCATCGAAAAGTTCGACAGATGGGGTATTAGAAAGCTCGCTTACAGAGTTGCAAAGGGCTTCAGTGAAGGTGACTACACTGTAATTCAGTTCAGGGCCGATCCCGAGATGGTAGACATTCTTGAGAGATTCTACGGTATTACACCCGATGTTTTCAGGTGGCAGACCTTCAGGAGAGAGGATCTTGAGAAGGCCGAAAAGAGGGCCTCGTTGAAAGCGGCTGAAACCGTAGAAGAACCGGAGAGTGTTGAAACAGTGGAAAGTGTTGAAGCAGCGGAGAGTGTTGAAGCTTCAACCGAGTCCGTCGTAGAAGATATTGCTGATGAAGCGGTCGGCGCAGAAACTGAAACGGTTGAAGAAGTAAAGAAGACGGAGGAGTAAGAAATGTCTATTAGCTACAATCATGTTGTCCTGATAGGTAGACTGACTCGTGATCCTGAGATCAAGTTTGCTGCAAGTGGTACCCAGATAACGACATTCACTCTTGCGGTAGACAGGAACATTCCATCGTCCAACAATGACAACACTGATTTCATAAGGATTGTAACTTTCGGGAAGACTGCTGAGTTTGTTGGAAACTACATAACCAAAGGTAGACTGATACTTGTTGAGGGTTCACTGAGAATTAACAAGTGGAAGACCCAGGATGGGGAACCAAGATCGAACGCGGAAGTCGCGGCTTCCAATGTTCGGTTCATGGAAACCAAAGCCCAGGCTCAACAGTCTTCCGGAGGTTTCGATAGGCCGTCGCAGGATACCGGTGTGATTGAGGCCACGGGAAACGATGACATTACTTTCTTTGGAAGCGAAACAGAAGATTCCGGGAGCGACGATATCCCATTTTAATGCAGGAGGAAGATTATGGTAAGAGACAACAGAAGAAGAGGAAGAAGCAGAAGAAAGTGTAGATTCTGCGGTACAAAGACGACATACATTGATTATAAGAATATTTCTTTGCTCCGCGATTATGTGACAGAGAAGGGCAAGATAATTCCAAAACGAATTACGGGAAACTGCGCGAAACACCAGAGGATGGTGAAGGAAGCGATTCAGAGGGCGAGATTCATGGCGCTGCTTCCTTATACTAAAGAGTGATAATCAATTCGGGAGGCGAAGAGCCTCCTTTTTTTAAAGGAGGTTTTCTATGAAGGTGATTCTACTCAAAGACTTAAGTAATGTTGGAAAAGCCGGTGAAGTGAAGAATGTATCGGACGGTTACGGTAGAAACTTCCTGATTCCTAAGGGTTTTGCGGTTGAAGCCAATGCCAAAGAGATGGCGAAACTTAAGCATGCGCAGAAACAGAAGGAAGAAAAGGAAGAAAGAATAAGGAAGGCGAGCGAGGAGCTGCTTCATGAGCTTCAAAAGCATCACTTCACAATAAAGGCAAAATCAGGTGTGAGTGGCAAGCTATTTGGAGCCGTGACCTCGGGAGACATTTCCAACCATATAAAGGCCGTAATAGGCGTTGATATCGACAAGAGAGAAATAGATCTAGAGGACCATATCAAACAGACTGGTGAATACAGAGTGGATGTCAAGCTTCCAGGCAATGTAAAGGGAAAGATCGCTTTGAAAGTCGAAGGCCTGGAGGAAGAATAATTTGGAATTTCAGATATTCTCGAAGGCACTCTATTCTACATGGATTCTATATAGGCCCGAAAGGGTCCTCTTCGATGTAGGAGAGGGTATATCGACTGTTCTTGGAAACAGTGTATATGCCATAAAGGAAATCTTTCTTACTCACGGGCACGTCGATCATATCTCCGGTCTTTGGGGTCTTATCAATACAAGAAATACAGCTATGGGAGACCGGAACAAGCAGTTGCAAATCAATTTTCCTTCGGGAAATCGAGCTATAGAAGCTTATTTGGATTTCATTATTGGAATGAATCCCAGGCTGAGATACAACGTGATACTCAACCCGCTGAACGTTGGGGATGAAGTATATCTAAGAACGGCGGGCACTTTCAGAAGACACGTCACTCCATTCAAAGTGAAGCACACTATTGGTGAAATCAGTTATGGTTATCACATCTATGAAGAAAGAAGGAAGTTGAAAGAGATCTACCGCGGTCTTTCTTCAAAGGAAATCGCCAGTGTTGTCAAGGAAAAAGGCAGAGAAGCGATTACTGACACCTATCTTAAAAAAATCGTGACTATTAGTGGCGATACATTTGCGCTCTCGCCGGAAGTCATTAGTAATTCAGAGACGCTTCTTCATGAGTGTACTTTTCTCGTTGGGAAAGACAGAAGAAATCAGAACCATTCCAGTATAGACGAAGTCATCTATACAGTGAAGCAGAGCAGCGGGATAAAGAGACTGATATTGTATCATATATCTGGGCGATACACCTCTAAGATGAAAAAATGGCATAATATCATTAAGAAGGAGCTTGAAGGTACCGGAACTGAAGTTTTTCTTGTTCACCCGGAACATGTTTTCGAATTGTGAGGCTGTTCTGTGTACTCCGGGAGGAGGTAAAGAATGGGTTACATAGGCTGGATGATTTTTGGTGTTGTCTTACTCGTGGCAGAGATAATTACTCCTACGTTCTTCTTTCTGTGGTTTTCGATCGGTTCTTTTATTGCTGGCCTAATGGCAATTTTTTCTTTTAGCTTTGGCTGGCAGGTACTCATGTTTGCACTAAGCAGCACCTTGCTTGTGCTTCTTACCAGGCCAATTGCCAGGAGGCTTTCCAAAGGCGATTCGCCAAGAAAGATGTACGTAGACGGTCTTGTAGGTTCAACGGGACGCGTAACCGCGGAGATAAACCCGCAGCTGGAAAAGGGATTGGTCAGGATAGAAGGAGAGGACTGGAGAGCGGCCTCGTTAAATGGCGAAACAATACCGGTTGATTCTTTGGTCAGGGTGATAAGACTTGAAGGCACTCTGGTCTACGTCGAGAGAATAGCCGACAACAGTAAATAACGATAGAAAGGGGGATTAACAATGATTGTTTGGTTGATACTTGCAGTAGTAATCTTCATTATTGCAGCTTCGGGAATAAAGATCATTCGTCCTTTCGAAAAAGGACTTGTCGAGAGACTTGGAAAGTACAGGAGAGAGGCTCAGCCGGGTCTTCAGTTCATTATTCCTTTTATGGAAAGAATCGTTAAGGTAGACCTTAGAGAGACCGTCATAGATGTGCCTCCTCAGGAGGTCATAACTAAGGACAATGTCGTGGTAACTGTCGACGCGATTATCTACTACCAGATAACCGATGCTTTTAGAGTTGTCTATAACGTCGCAAACTTCGAAATTGCTGCAATCAAACTGGCTCAGACAAACCTCAGGAACGTAATCGGAGAAATGGAACTAGACCAGACGCTTACTTCCAGAGAAAGAATCAACGTTACTCTGAGAGAGGTCCTGGACGAAGCCACGGACAAATGGGGTGTTAAGGTCACCAGAGTCGAGATCAAGAAGATCGATCCGCCTCAAGACATTATGGATGCCATGTCCAAGCAGATGAAGGCTGAAAGAACCAAGAGAGCCGTCATTCTTGAAGCAGAGGGTTACAAACAGTCAGAGATAACCAAGGCCGAAGGCGACAAGATGTCGGCGATTCTTCAGGCAGAGGGTCAGAGCGAATCGATAAAGAGAGTGGCAGAAGCCAACAAGTTCAAACTGATAGCAGAGGCCGAAGGTCAGGCAAACGCGATAATCAATGTCTTCAAGGCAATTCATGAGGGAGATCCCACAAAGGACTTGATTGCTATCAGATATCTCGACGCGTTGAAGCAGATCGCTGACGGCAAAGCAAACAAGGTATTCTTACCATATGAGAGCAGTGCAATGCTTAGCTCACTGGGTACTATGGCAGAAATCTTCAAGGATGGAAAGGATAGTTCAAGTGTCAATGAGAAGGACAGCAAGAAGTGATCTGATTGCTGATTAGTGAGACTCTTCACGTCTTTTTCAGCGTCATAATTATTACTCTGTTGGCCACCGTGTTATCGGTGGCCTCGGTTTTTGCATTTCAGCGTCAAATCAGAAAGCCGGCTTTTTTCCTGCTGTTCATGAATGTTGCCTTCGCCAGTGGCGTAGTATTCTTGGCCAATATTGTACTTGTTAACAATGACAGGCTCTTGAATGTTGCTCTCTTTTTCATTGCGTATCTTTACGTGTATGGATCACTGGGAAAACACACTTCCAGATATGATGACACCTTCAGGATGTTGTTTCTTTCGATGGGATATACTCGCGAAGAGTTCTTCAAGAACTATCTCATTTTGCAGGGAAGATGGAAGCTGGTCGACTGTGTCTTTACCTTTTCAGCTATCGCCACCGTTATAAGACTTGTGTCTGTTCATTTCAATTACTTCTATCCTGGCGAGTGGTTGCAGATTATGCTTCTTTTTATGGTCATTTGCATGGTTGTGGGAATCAGCAGATGGTTCGGAGACAAATCTGTAAACAAATTGTCAAAGGAAGAGTAATATACAGATGTTATGATACCCCTAGTGGGTATATAGTTATTTGATCCTAGGGAGGGATAGTCATGGCGAAGTTATTGCCGGAGAATATAACAAAGCAAGTGAAGGAGATTTTCAGCAACATGGAAGGTTCTGTGAAGGCTCTTCTTTTCAAGAGTGAGAAAAACTGCGATTACTGTTCTACTGCAGAGCAAATGCTGCAGGAGCTCTCGGAACTCGAAGCAAAGATCAGCTATGAGGTTCATGAGTTGGATTCCGAAATGGCAGACAAATACAGTGTTGAACTGGCTCCAAGCATAGTTCTTCTCACTCCCGAGGGAGAAGACAAGGGTGTAAGGTTCTTGGGAATTCCTGCCGGCCATGAATTTGGCTCGCTTCTGCAGGATATCGTCTCATTTTCCAAGGGAGCCATTCCCGAGTTGTCTGAAGAGTCTATAAAGAAGATTGAGAAGATTAATTCTCCAGTAGATATAAAGGTCTTTGTGACCACCACATGCCCTTACTGCCCGAAGGCGGTTCTGACAGCGCATAATATCGCGATGGTCAACAAAAACGTGATGGCCTACATGGTCGAGGCAAACGAGTTCCAGGACCTGTCAAAGAAGTACGGTGTCTCATCCGTTCCGCAGATCGTTATCAATGACAAAGTGACGTTTGTCGGCGCCTATCCTGAAGGACAGTTTGTTGATCAAGTAATGAAGGCTGTTTGAGGAGGCGTGAAATGTCGTTCTTCGAACTTGGAAGCGCGAAGAAATCAGATCTGAAAGAGTATTATGATGTCACAATTATTGGAGGTGGTCCAGGGGGAATAACAGCTGGAATATACGCTGTCCAGGCTGGTCTCAATCCAATAATAGTTGAGAAAGCTCTCGATGGCGGTCAGATGAACAATACCCAGTCTGTTGAAAACTGGACGGGGTTTACAAGCATCAGAGGAATGGAACTGAGCGAGAGGATGGCAGACCATGCGAGAGCCTTTGATGTTCCCTTCACATATGCGGAGGTTGTAGACGTCGAAACCAATGGACTCGAGAAAGCAGTGGTGCTTGACAATGGAAAGAAAATAAAGTCCAGGGTAATAATAGTAGCCACAGGATCAAATCTCAGAAAGCTCGGTGTAAAAGGTGAAGAGGAGTTCAAGGGCAGAGGGATCAGCTACTGTGCGACTTGTGACGGTCATTTCTTCTCCGATAAGCACATTGCTGTCATTGGGGGCGGAAACAGCGCTCTTGACGAGTCGCTCTGTTTGAGCAAGATGGTGAGCAAAATAACAGTGATTCAAAATCTTCCGAAGCTAACCGCCGACAAACTCCTGCAGAGGAAACTGAACGACACAGGCAAGGTCGAGTATATTTACAATTCTGTTGTGGATTCAGTGGAAGGTGATTCGCAAGTCAGGAAGGTAAACATAAGGAATGTCGATAGCGGCGAGATAACTTCGTTGCCGGTCGATGGAATCTTCGTGTTCATAGGTTTGATTCCGAACTCTCAGTTCTTGAAAGGAAAGGTGGAGCTCAACGAGTTCGGTTATGTCAAGACAAATGATTTCATGGAGACAAGCAAGAAGGCCGTCTACGCAATTGGAGATGTTAGAGAAAAAGAAGTTCGGCAGATCGTTACCGCGGCCGCCGATGGAGCAATAGCAGTTTATCACGCGGCAAGAAATTATTTCAATGACTGAACAGATGTAGATTCCTCAGTATAGAAGAAAAGAGCGCCTTGCGCTCTTTTCTTTATTTTATTTTCGCTTCGGGAACCGGTAGTATCTCTATTGTCCCCTTTTCCATGTCTATTTCCACCCACTGACCTACGGGAAGTACGACCTTTGGAAAGTCCCCATGGTAACTTGGGAAACCGATCCAGACAGGAATCTTTTTGTCCAGAAAATAGTCGTGTATCATCCTCTTTATGTCGTCCAGATCGCCATTCCTGATTTCCGTGAATCCCGCAAAAACAACACCTCTGAGAGATGAAAAGTCATCCAGATGCGCGATATTCCAAATCATTCTCTCAAGTGACTCTTTTGTTTCGCTTACATCCTCAAGAACGAGAATTGCGTCCTTAAGAGAGCCAAGATACTCTGTTCCTTGGAGCGCCTGGAACAATGAAAGATTGGCCGGAATCAGTCTGCCAATCATTTTTCCTTCGATT
>WOZY01000019.1 GCA_011620045.1 Mesotoga sp. | reverse complement strand
TGCCCCATTCTTGTTCAATGAAATCTGCGTGAACGGAACCCATTGTCGCACCCATTTAGGTAGGAGTTTATAGAGTCTACTTACTTCAGCTGGAAGCCTATGCTGAAGTTAATGGTCGCAAGTCTGTTGTCGGTGAAGCCGTCGGGGCTGCCGGAGTTTTCGGAAGTGCCCTTCGCGGTTCCCCCTATGAAACGTACATTGAAATAGGTTTCGAGATAATCCGTCAGAAGCAGTCCGGCTCTCAGAGAAGCGTCGAGTACCGATCCCTCGAAGTCGAAGTCAGCTCCGTTAAGGAACTTGCTGGAGGCGTAGAAACCGTCGATGTCTGTTGCCAGGTAAACCTTTTCGTTCAGCCAGTATGCGCCCTTCACTTTGATAATCGGAACGGGACCGACATTCTTGTTGTCGACGAATTTCGTTCCGTCGAGAAACTCGAATTAGATATCTGCATTTCTCAACTGAAGTGATAGGCCGAGGGCAAGATAGCTGTTACCCTTTCTCAAGGCGTCGTAAGTGTAACTGACCCTGTAGAAGGGGAAGTCGTAGTTCAAGAGGTTTCCGCTTCCGGCGGGGAAGGTGACTCCATCGACTATCAGGTCGTTCTTAAGTTGAACCTTGGACTGAACCGTGAGCGGCTGATACAGAAAGTAAACCGTGTGTTTGCCGATGCTCAGCCCGGCTGTGTACCTTTGATTTTGATATGGAAAGAGAATGTCCTGTCCGCCGTCTTTCACGTAGTTAAGAACGATTCCCGTCTGACCGAACTGAATGGTGTGGAAGATCACTCCCATAAATCCGATCTCATATTCAAGTTCGAATTTGAACCTGTTTTCACGATTCCACCTCCGTTTATATTGATTACAATTATGAAGCTTTCGGTTACAATAGTGTCAGGTCATTTGGGGATTGTCGATCTCTTCTTCGCTGCTAGAATTGTCGCAAAGGGGGCATATATGGAGAAGCGTTTACCTATTCTAGAACATGATTATGAAAGACCAGCCGTCATAGAGCCGACGAAGGCCATCTCTTCGATCTCCGAGATGCCGGAAAGAGCGGTGATTCTCTTCTATCAAGGTGTGATAGAGACTCTCTTGAAGAAGGGTCTTCTGAAGAAGATCGTTGACAGGAGAAGCGAGGTCGGATTCTTTCCCGTCTACGAGATCGAGTACAAAGGGGTCAAAGTTGCGATCTTGAATCCCCGACTTGGAGCGCCGTCGGCGGCGGGCTTCTATGAGGAGCTCATCGCCCTTGGAGTTAGAAAGACAATAGCCTGCGGCTCATGCGGAGTGTTGAAGAGGGAGATCCCGAGGGGAGAGATCATAGTCGTTCAGTCTGCCATCAGAGACGAGGGAACCTCTTACCATTACCTGGAGCCTTCCCGCGAAATCACTGTGGATGCAGAGGTGTTAGAGAAGGTAGAGGCCGCATTGGAAGCTTCATCGATTCCATATATCAAGGGAAAGACCTGGACAACCGACGCCTTCTACAGGGAGACGAAGAAGATAGTCAAGGAGAGGATCGACGAGGGCTGTATTACCGTCGAGATGGAGGCTTCCGCCCTCATGGCCGTCTCAAAGTTCAGAGATGTCGTCTTTGGACAGCTGCTTTCCTCGGGAGACGACGTTAGCGGCGAAGATTGGGATAGAAGATTCCATCCTGAGGCCTCGAGCCACAAAGAACGCGTCTTCTGGGCAGCTCTCGAGTGCTGTCTGAGATTATAGATCTATTGCTAGTCAAGCCCTTCATTGTGCATGGAGGCAAGCTCAAAGGGTGATAGCATGTTCGAACCGATAAGGATTTCTGTAAGAGAACACACAAGAGCGATAGAAATCCTGTCTGAAGCATTTGCCGATGACCCGATGATCAAATATATATTAAAAGAGAAAGGAAGAGAATACGTAAAGAAAATCTATGGAGCATTGTTCAAGGCTTATTCGGCTAAAGGAAATGCCTATTTCGATTCACCCGATATGAACGGAATGATTCTATGGATTGACTCTGAAGAAGACCCCGGCCTTGGAGCCTGGATCAGGAGCGGAGCCTTGAAAATGCTCACATTTCCAGCAAGGTCACTTAATCGTCTTATGAAGGTCGGCAGGGTAGTATCTAAGGTTCACAAAGAATGCATACAAGATCAGCACCTTCACCTTATCTTGCTAGCCGTTTTACCTCGAAAACAGCGAATGGGAATAGGAAAGAAACTGATGAACTTCTTCATCCGTGAAGCAGACTCCAAAGGACTTCCGGGTTATTTGGAAACCCAGAATCCTTCAAATGTAGACTTCTACGAATCCTTTGGCTTTTCCGTTGCCAGGGAAGTTGAAATATCGTCCGAACTCAAATCCTGGAGCATGATTAGAAATACTAAGAGACAAAACAATTGAGATGGACCGTTGCGCTTACGACCCCCTTTGTTCGTAAGCAAAAAAGAGAGTGAGAACGCTGGAAAAACTCAGAGCCAAGAAGTGTAGTAGTCAGGATTTTCCGGAAGATGAAGTCTCTCTTTCATTAATCAATTTTACAGGCAGACTGATAGACGGTTATTGTTAACAGCATCCTTATCATTTGGTTTTGTGAGACACACTTCTTCATTCGTTCCTCTACGGCTCTATGTGTGGTATAAACTGTATATCAGAAGATGTTTGTCATAAGTATTGAGTCCTCGCAGTGGTAAGATGATCATCAAGTGAATTCGGCAAAGAGAATTCGCCTTTTCGTGATTAAAAGTGGCCAGTGATATAATTGTGGTGCAAATACCTTAACGTCTAAAAGGATAGGTGGAGGTGTTGTATGCTTAAGAGAGGGTTTTTACTGGGTGTATTTGTAATTCTGTCGGCTTTGATGCTCGCCGGAATAGTTGGCGCAGTAGCCGAAATTGATAAGTACGGTAACGTTCATACGAATATCCCCATGGAAGCAGTTGTTTACGCCGCTATTGAAGCAGGAGACTTGGTTTATGTAACAATGGGTACAACCACAATCATGGTACCATTCGTAACAACATATGGTGATGTCGACAGAGGACAGCCTCTTGCAAGATATTCCGACACGCATGTTCTTCTTGCTATCAACTATGGCAATTTTGCTCAGACTTACGGACTTGAGGTCGGAAGTCCGATTCACATGGGTCTCGTTGAGAAGGGAGCTTACAAGGATGAGCTGGAGATAAGACATCTTGTGAGAAGCGACGTAAGGGAAGATTACGCGAGCGATGAGGTTTTCGCGAACTTCAGAGAGATTACCCTCGGAGATATCGCTCCGGGTAAGCTTTACAGATGCTCCCATCCTTCGATAGACGATCCCAGGGCTCCGTACGCGTCGGCTCTTATCGAGCAGGCCGGTATCAAGACGGTTATCAATCTCTCCGACTCAGATGAAGAGCTCGCATCAAATCTTGAATACTCAGAGTACTACAAGTCCATCGGCGAGGCCGGCAACCTCATCAATTTGAACATGGGTGTCGATCCTCTCGCAGACGACTTTGCGAAGAAGCTTGGAGAGGGCCTTAGATTCATGATAGCTCACGAGCCGCCATACCTGATTCACTGTGTCGAAGGCAAGGATAGAGCAGGAATCGCATCCGCTCTGCTTGGCGCAATTATGAACGCGAAGACCGACGAGATCTATGCCGATTATGTCAAGTCTTACGAGAACTACTACAATGTGGTACCGGGAACCGCAGCTTACGACGCAGTTAGAAAGATCATCGCTGATCTCTTCGTACTAATGAACAACGGTAATCCCGTCGACGATGTCAATGTGAAGAGCGTTGCTCTAGACTACCTGACGGAAAAGGCAGGTCTCTCTTACACCGAGATCGCCGCAATTCAGGATATTCTTAGATAGTTCCACAGAGAGTGTTGTTATCGAGAGGCGGTCTGGAGCCGCCTCTTTTGTTAGAAATAATGGTGGTGTTCTGGAATGTGGGATGCGCTAAATCAGATTGAGCTTTCGGTAATGGATTCGCTTAATGCAGTTATGTCTGGCCAGTTCATGGATCTTTTCCTCTCTTTCATGCTGTTTCTCGAGAGGGGGTCTTTAGTGTGGATCCTTCTTACGGTCTTTCTGCTCTTCGATAAGAGATTCCGTAGAGCTGGCTATATGACTTCGCTCGGACTCGGCATAAGTCTGCTCATTGTCTTCATTATCCTTAAGCCCGTTTTCGGGAGACTGCGGCCGCTTGAATTTATCGAGGGGTATACTATCATCTTCCCAATTCCAGAGACTTACTCCTTTCCCTCTTCTCCGGTCGCAGTTGCTTTTGCATACACTGCCGTCTTATGGAACAGCGTCAAAATGCTCAGGGTCCCGCTAGTTCTACTTTCTTCTCTAATAGCTTTGGCAGAAGTTTACGTCTATTTCAGCTATTTCTCGGATGTTATTGCCGGTGCTGTTATCGGCATCGCATGCGGAATTCTCACCGTCTGGCTTTTCGATAAGTACATTATTATCAAGCCTGAGAGAAATGACAAATCCGACAGCTTAGAGTAACTACGCTTCTAATAAATGATTTACCAGTCGGCGACGGCCCTGGAGAGGTCGTTGTTGCCCTGAACGATTCTCATTAGGGTTCCTGTGAATGCATACGTGCTTGAGACCGCCACGACTTTCCCTCTACCGACGTCGGATGCTGCAACAATGGATATGGATTCAGGAGCCTGTGGTGCATAGGTTGTGAAGATTGCAGTTGATGCCGCAAAGCTTGTGACTGTCGCATTCCCTTCCACATGGCGACCTTCGCAGAGAGGGAAGATGAAAGCGGGCAGGTCGTGAAGATATCGGATGTTATTATCATCTTGTTGTTTCCGCCGGTGTTGTTGACGGTATCCGTTACAAGTCTCCATACAAATCCTATACCAGTGTTTAGACCGGTGGAAACTCATCATTACCCACAAGTATTGGAGAAAAGGCAAACGAAGTGATAGATTAAGAGCATAGATTGGCGAACATTGTGAATTCTTCTTTTAATGCGGTTTGTAAGTGATCTCAGTGGTTGGGATAAGTGATGAGTTTGAAGAAAGCGACTTTGGTGACAAGAGGTTGAACAAGAGACTGAAGAGTATCTCAGAAACATTTGTGAGAAACAGTAAAAAGCATTCCAGAAAGCTTTGAAGACTGGTCTGAAACAAAGAGCGCATACAGATTCATGAGCAATCCAAAAATAACAAGAGAAGAGATACTTAGATCAAACACAAACAAGACAGTAGAGAGGGTAAAGAACCTTCAACTGGAGGAAAGACAAAGACTAGAGGTTGCAATAGCCATATATGCTGTTGTTGCATAGTTCCTCCTATGGCTTAAATATCTTGGTAGAGAGTTAAACGAAAAGCGGTCATTGTTCTTTCTCGATGAAAGAGAATGCAAGATCCTGTACAAGATGGCAAACAAAGACAAACCTTTACCGGATGAACCACAGACGATAAACGAGATAGTCTAAATGCTGGGAAGAATTGGCGGCTTCATTTGAAGAAAGAGCGATGGATATCCAGAGGTAAAAACCATTTGGCAGGATGTAATTAAACTGCTTGATATGCTTGAATGTGCAGACACTTTTTCTAACTGACTTATGGGTAATGATGAGTGCTCAAGCGGGGATCTAAGATCAAGAGCGTAGAGATGAGTGAAGCGATGTTTGTTTGATAATGATTACTGATTCTGAAACTAAGGAACAAGATGATTGAGCTGCATAGAAAATGATTTGGGTAATGATGAGCCGCTCATGCGGGGATTTAAGAGCCGTCCTCAGAGAAGACCGTGCGATAGGGTTAGAGCACAGAGATAGGAGATTATTAGAGTCGGGTTAGAAAGAACTAGTGACAAAGATCGGGTGTAGTAAGAGCAAAGTCAGTCTTTTAGCGAGAAGCATCGCCGGTACGAGTTATAGAGTCTTCTATGTGTAGTGATATCTGAGAATAGTGATTCAGGCTCGTTTAGAGATGACATGAATGGTTTATTCTAGAATAGTCCAAGAAAAGTGGTTTTTGCTTTCTTTTTTTCAAGTAGTAGAATGGAGATGTTCTTTTGTTGTCTCATCCTTTGCTTTTCTCACGAGGGAGAGATTCAGCGTTGAAGTTCAGAACTTCTTAAAGATGTGGAATTTCATTTCACATGAGTTGGCTTAACCTCAAAGTAAGACACCTTACAGAACCAGGAGGTGAAAGAGATTCTTTCGAAAAAACCTGAGTACATAAATTATTTGAATGCTAAGTCCTTTAGTTGGGTAAGTTCGACTCCGTAGTCTGAAAGCCTCCCGCCTTGGAGCTAAGATGATTAAGGTTTGCGAATATGAACTCATTTTCGGAAATCAGTTAGATAGCCAGAACAAGTGAAAAGATCTACGATAAGCAGAACGGAGGTGTGCAAATGGCAATGGATAATGCAAAATTCGAAGTCTATAAGGACTCAAAAGGTGAATATCGATTTAGGCTTAAGGCTCCAAACGGTGAAATAATTGCGGCCAGTGAGGGTTATACCAGCAAGCAAGCTTGTTTGAACGGTATCGATGCGATCAAGAAGTATGCTTTGAATGCAAACGTAGAAGAGGTTTAACTAGAAGATTACTGGTGCTTCTTGTAGCAGCAAGGCGGGAGAGTCTGTGAGATGAAGAGTCGAAGAGATGATGGAAGATTCGTCCGATTCTCTCGACTAATGTAGATGTTGATAATATCACCGGCTCATTCATTTTAACCAGTTTTGAGGCTCATGTGGCAGAAGTGGTTCTCGTTCGCTGTTTCCCGAATACGTAGCCACTGCCGAGGAAGAAGCTCATATTCTGATTATTAGTTTTGAACAGGGCCTGTCAGGTATCCTGTACGGATTCGGCTTTCTTGCTCTTTTCAAACCAACGCTTGCAGATAACGACAAAATAAGACGCTATAGAAACCATATCCTCACTGAAGTACACTGGACGGCCAAGTGACTGGCCGAATCAACATGGCTCCCTTCATTCCGTGGTTGGACTGAATCTTCCAGTTTGATTTTTCTCTATGATACTACGATCTCTAGCTTAGCCTAAAGCGATCGATAAAGATTCGCCGCGTACTTCAAATCTGTTGAGTATTTTTGACGTCTGGAGTGTTAGCCAGCGAGACGGTTCCTTCTTTTGCCGGAATTCCCAGCCTTTCCAGGCCATCCAGATCGATTCAGGTATGAATCTTCCTGAGGGAGCTTGAGCTTACAGAAATTCGTACCCATGTAGAAAATGTATGGATTATAATCTCTTCTTCTTTCCCAGAGTGAGAGAAGTGATTCTTGCCCGAGTTTGGCTTCCGTACTTCCAAGGAATTCAGGGATTTCGAGTAGGAGTTTCGTCATGACGAGAGTCACGTACGGTCAAGGGTCTTCTCTTCTACCAGGTCCGCGAAAGCTTCCTAGCTCAGGTGATGTAACGCATGGCCAGCCGTCGCCCCTTATTTGTTCTGCTAGATATTCGGCGGCTCCAAGCACTCTTGCATCGTCTTGAAGTCGTATTCTTGCTATCGAATAAAGTATTACCGGCGCATCACACAGCGCCCAGGCAAACTGATCTGTTCCCGAACCACCGAATTTTACAGGAATATTCATGAGAACTTGAGAAGGACCCTGTGAAGAGCGATGTTCAAGTATCTTCTCAACGATTTCTTCAACGCCGGGATCATCTTTTCTCATCCCAAGATCAGCCAGAAATGTCCATTTGTAAATCGGATGGCCGGCATTATTGTGACTTGTCAGAACAGAACCAGGCCAGTTCTGAAGCTCGGCGATCAATGATTTTATCTCTGGTGAGTTGAGCATTTTCATAGGTGATTCAATAACATCTTCTTCCTCTTCGTCCTGTAAGAGAAGATCTAATCTTGTTCTATATTCGACCCATGAAGGACCTTCGAGGAGCCAATCTATAGTCTCGTCCATGATTCGCCTGCCAAAGAGATGACAAGAGAACCAGGCGGTCTACTTAGATCTTAGCACCGAAATCTACCAGTGCAAGTGAATAAACTACCTGTAATGGTTACCTAGAAAGCTAAGGAGAGATTCTTTCTGCGAAAATGGTCTTTCTAGCGTGAAGTTGTGATAAAATCACGATAGTAGATGGAGTCAGAATTGTACCAGATACCTGTGAACAGGAGGGGTGATCATTATGTCAAGAACGGTATTGATGCTCGCCGGTGTGGTAGTCCTGGTTATGGCTCTTCTAGCTTCATTCAACATTGGAAGTGTTGTAGAGCCTGTCTGGCGCGTCGTTTTAGAATGGATCGGTGGTGCCATTATGGTCCTTGTCGCCTATATGGACAAGGGCAAGAAGACTAAGTCGGACTCTTAGTATCAAGAGGCC
>WOZY01000213.1 GCA_011620045.1 Mesotoga sp. | reverse complement strand
TTTCGAAATCAAGTCTGGGTAGATCGACAAAGATATCAATTCTATCCTCCATTGGGCCAGAGATCTTTCTGTTGTATCGACTGCGTTCTCTCAAGAGTGAATCCAGGAAAAAGGCGGGCTTTGCAACAAAAGGAACAAGAATGAAAGAGATCGCACCGTCGATCGTAGGATATACTTTATTCCAATGTAAAAGATCGCCAAAACAAAGCTTATTCCCAATGCTATATTAGATGAAAGGTTGTGAATAGCCTTTTCTCTTTCGTCAAATTCGGGGATTACTCGTAGCATTCTCTGTGACGGAAAGGGAAATTACCCCAGCAAAAGCAGAGAATACCAGCTTCGTGCAGTCCTAATGAGAGAAATCGATAAGATAATCACCAAGACATCAAATATCAAGATAACCGTTTTGAGTACCAACCTAATCACCTTCTTCCAGTTCAAACAGTTCCTCGACGGTACATTGAAGGATATTTGCGAGCTTAAGAGCAAGTTTAACTGAAGGGTTGAACTTTCCCTTTTCGACTGCGATTATTGTCTGCCGGCTTACTCCGACCATTCTTGCCAGATCATTTTGTGTTATATCGTGATTCATAAGTCTGAATTCCTTCAACCTGTTCTTCAAATCATCACCTGAGACAGGTGTATACAATACTTTACATAATGTCAAGTACTATATACATTACATCTATGTGATTCGGCTTTCTCAGGCAAATTATAACGTTTGAAGAAAAAAGTAAAGAGTTTCTCTTGTCATAACGCATAAGCCACAATATTGTACTAGATTGCTTTTTAGATATTCAGGGGGTGAATATAAGAAATCTGGAATCTTCGAAAAGACTGATCTTGCTTTCAAGTCGGTCAGTCCTCGTCTATCGAAGGTCTTTCTTCCATGGATAGTGAAAAATCCAAGATACATTCGTGGTTCTGCAAAACTTTTCGAAGCATTCAAAGAATCTTAATCGCTGCGAGATTGCCTACTTCAGGAAGGATTGTTGGTTCCTCCAATAATGATAATGAGTATCACGAACAGGTGTAATCTCAAGTACAAGGGATGCTTCGCAAGTACTCTTGGCAACTCCGGAAGGTCTACTTGCAATAAGAGGACTATGGACAGTGCAGATTGGTACAGAGTGATCGATCAGGGCAGAGGACTTGGAGTTTTCACTTTTCTTGTCGCGGGGGGCGAACCATTCATGCTTCCCGATCTCGTTGATATCTGTGGCAGGAATGGTGACAGAGTCTTCGTGATATTTACTAATGGAACCGCCCTGGATGGTGACTTATTCGATAATCTGAGAAAAACGGCTAACACAGCGGTTGTCTTAAGTGTTGAAAGAGGAGAAGAACTTACTGATGAAAAAAGGGGAGAAGGTGTTTTCGAAAAGGCGGTTCGCTCTCTCGAAGCCCTGAATAAGGTTGGAGTTCCCGGCGGTATTTCAGTGACTATAACGAGAAGGAATTTCCGTTTCTGGAGTGATGAAACTAACCTTGACTTTTTCATATACAGAGGCGCGAAGTTGGCCTTCTTCACGTAGTATATCCCAACAGACGGAATAGGAGACAGCATAGTTTCCAGAAGCCCGATGGGAGATTTGAGCGTAGAGACCTCTCAGAGCAGCACGCGTTTCTAAGAAGCGAGGAGCAAAGCTATTCCAGGAAGACAATACTTGACTACAAGGCAAAGAAGCCAATCTTCATTGTTCACTCTCCAGGAGATGAAGAGCTGTTTGGTGGCTGTGTATCTGCGGGAAAGGGCTTTGTTCATGTAAATCCCTGTGGAGACCTCACTCCGTGTCCAGTTTCCGATATTACAACACACAATGTTCTCAATTCTTCACTGAAGAAATGTCTTATGAGTCCTCTATTCAAAGAGATTCGCGAAAATGAAGGTATGTTGGAAAGCAGTGACGGACCCAGCGCGTTGTTCTCTCACAAGAAAGAAGAAGAGGAGCTTCGCAAGAAACTCGGGGCTTACAAAACAGGGCTCTGATCCTATAGCTAACCTTGAGAATATCGAAAATGAAGTGAGTTTGACGCCGGAACTTTTCTTTCTTAAATGCGGTATAGCTCACCAAAAGAATGTAATCTATTTGGAAGAGCTGAAGTGGTCTCTTTGAGGGGAGGTGAAATGATGAAAGCGATTGCCTTCAATGGTAGCCCAAGGATGGAAAGGGGCTACACTTCAAGACGGCTATTCCCGCTGCTAGAGGGAATTCAAAGTGCGGGATGTGATACTGAACTATTCTTTACCAACGTCTTTTCACCACGACCCTGCAGTTGCGGAAATATGCAGTGCTGGGACATAGAGCCGGGAATCTGCTGCATAAAGGATAGTCTGCAACCGATCTACCAGAAGATCAAAGAATCAGAGATTATTATATTAGCTGTTCCAGTTTACATTCCATTGCAAGGAGAAATGCAGAACCTTAATGAATAGAATATGTCCTATGATAGATCCCGTACTCAGCATTCTTGATGGCAGGACTACAGCCAAGCTGAGAGCCGGCTGAAAGACTGAGAAGATTGTGCAGGTATCTTCAGACGGCTGGTGGGAAAAAGAAAACTTCGACACTCTTATAAGAATCGTACTTGAAGTGGCGGGGAATGCAAGCGCAGTGTTTTCCGGTGCTTTAATCAGGCCACATGTTCACCTAATGTTTGACAGGGGAGATCCAACAGATGAAGGAAAAGAGATACTCCTAAAAGTCGAGGAGGTGGGCTCCGAACTTGTGAGAAGAGAGACAATAGATGATGCTCTTCTGAACTTCATTAGCCTACCGCTGTTCTCTCATGAGATTCATTGAAACGTGGAACAGCTAGACAATCCTCCGAAAAAACATTCGTGAATCCACAGGGGGCACGTTTCCTTGTGCGAACTCAGAAAGGGATGATCGAAGTTAACTCTTTGTGTTCGACTATTCATGTATTCTTTGACAATTCTATGTGCAGACAATATAATCTCTCATGGGCAAAGAGCTCACCAAAACTCCTTTTAGTCGCCATCCTCTTGCAGATTCCTAAGCTACAAAATAGAATGGGACGGGAGAAATCCGGACCTTCATTTGTCACAGGAGAAACCTTCGATTGATTACTCATTGGGCATTTCTTCCGCCTTCACCAGATGGCTAGAGCAGTCTAAAGCGCTGCCTTATTGAAGAATCTTTAGCCGTTTCAGTTCATCAAAGGAAACCCATTGGTATGTTGCCTTTGATTTTTATCTATTACTTGACTTGCGGCCCAAGATAACAACTCATTACTGCACCGCTCATCATTCAGTCTTGATATTCGAATATCTTTTGACAGTCTTGCTCAGTCTTTTCCAATGGGAAACGCCGGTCTCTAGATGAGGGACTGATCTGAAGTACTGCTAATGGTTCGTTTGGGACTCAAACGGCAGCTTCATCTACCATCTAAGAGCTTTCCACTGAAGAAAGCAATTTGTCTTTCAAGATGAGAGCATATCGCTTCTACATCTTCGAGCTCTACTTTGTTTTCTGCTTCACGCTCAGGGTGAAAGGCGAAGCGCGGGTCCATATGAACGATTACTCGATCACGGCGATTCTTGAGTCTTACTATTCTATTTGCAAGTAGAGCTTCTTCCTTCTCAAAGTCGTCGAGAACACGATAGAGCTCTCTTCGGAATTGTTTGGAACAGGCCTGCCGAATGTATTCGCGGAAACTCTTCATTGTGAACCCGCTGTTCCTTACGAGCTTTGAAGCTCTAATGACAGCACTTTCGAAGAGCGAGCTTCTTATAACACTGTCATTTTCAGATTTGAAGAGCTCTATTTCCGCCCTCAGAAGCCTCGTCTCATCCCTGAGAACTTTATTCCTAACTTGATAGCCTTCCAGCTTTTCGGGTTTGATAATCGAAATTATGTCCATATCCAATTATAGCTTTTTGTCGAAAGTGAACTGAAGAGGAAAGAAGCGGGCGTAGCCCGCTTTTCAGTATGAAAGGGTTTTTCTTCAGGGGGTCCAGGTAATATAGCGCATTGGTTCCTGAATTGATCCAGCAACCGAGTGCTCTGTAAGGGTCCATGAAGTACTGGACGGAGTGACTCCCTTAATTGCTGTGTAGTATTTATAGAACAGACCCGGCAATGAGTCTATTGATTTGGCAGTGGCATATGCAGTCGCATCAGGCCAATGGGCGTCACTTGCGTAATATGCTAGTTTCTGAAGGAAGTCCCCTGACCACTCCCCATACATATCGGTAGGATTGTGATCTGCGTATCCACCCGAGCTATCACAGTCAGGGTATGCGCTCTTGGCAGCGGTAGTCGTAGTGATGATAATCTCGATGTTTGCTGGTGTTACGCCGCCGAATTTCAGGCCTTCAAGCCAGCTACCAGCATGAAAGGATTCGATGATTATGCAGAATTTTACGTTCGGATGTTCAACGATGTAGCTTCTCAACTGACTCGCGTAGAAAGTTGTCCCTCCAAGATTCATCGGGTTAGTGTTTCCATGCGCGATGAAATAGAGAGTAATGTAGTTTACCTTCTCTGTCATTAAGAGATCATTGATCGCGGCTTGAACGGCAGTCCAGTTTGGAGCGGCTGCACCCGCAACATACTTCACGTCACGCACTCTGTCATCACCCATTATGGCCTTGAAGGCATCAGACATTAGGTTTCTAACGTCACGAGCCTCTGAGTACGGTTTCTGGTTGGAGTCACTAGTTACTACAGCTCCCTTTATCCTTAGAAATCGGATAATCCAATCGATATCTATAACTGCGATTATCTGCTTGACAGTTTTCTATTTGTCCCAAATAACTGCAGCGGATAGACTTCCCTGTCGCTCATCGCTGTAACCATATTTCCATTTAGTGTTGGCCAGCCCTCAGTGTCTTCTTCAAAAATAACCTGGCCGCCTTTGGAGACAACAACGAGTTTTCCAGGGTGATCATAGAATGCTCCTCGTGCTTCGTTAAGATAGAAAAAATAGCCAGCCTGATTGATCGCCTGCAGCTGGAACTGAAGCTGTTGTCCTCCAGCATTCTCAGAACCAATGACGTCTCCCTCTCCCACTTCACCGAGAAGAAGTCCGATGAATGGACCCTCAGGTTCTCTTTCGGATTCTATAAATTGAACCAACTTCTTCGTGGCAGCGGCAACGGGATCTTTTGGGATACAGGAAGACAAGATTAGGAGAACCACAAAGCAGCGAATATTATTGTCATTATCTTCTTTAGCCGCGTAATATTATGTACCTCTCATGCGGAGATTGCGTTTTCCTACACGGACTATATATTAGTCACTTTGCATCCGATTCTAGACTCTGTAAGTACATACAGATTATGACCGGTGAATGATTTGACTATTACAATCTGAATTCGTAAAGACCCTTTATTATGTAGTTGCTGGCATCTACTGTAGGGAAAAGTAGTGGAAAAGAAATCGAACATGAACTCAAAGCAAACGAACAGAAAAGAATCCGCACGAAGTGATTTCGTAACTAAAAAGAGGGTGTTTCCACCCTCTTTTTCTTATTGATTCAATCAGTAATACTCAATTTCTCGTGTCTCTTCTTCTTCAATCATTGCCGTTTCTTTCCAGTTATCGTTTTGGAGCTCCGCGATGTCCATAACATAGTAAGCAACCTTATGTGTATAGTTGCCCGCGGAATCGTATTCATATTCGTAAACAACGGCTTCCTTCTCTTCACCAAAACTACTGTCAGATACTCTAAGAACAACGTCACCCATTTCGTTGTATTCAAGAGTAGATTCTATCGGCTTGGGTTCGGTGCCTGGTTCTGCGAACATGTACATATACTCCAGTTCTCTAACGCTCTGGTTCTTATCATTGTACTCGAAAACGGTCTTTGTAAGGACCATTCCCATCATTCCAAAGGATTCCTCAACCAGATTTCCGTTGTCATCGTATTTCATCGATATGGTCATCTCGATTTCCTGTCCTTCGCTCATTCCACTGATTTTCTGAGCGACTAATCTTCCTGCTTCGTCGTATTCCATAACCAGATTGGAGTCGCCTTCAGAGTCTTCAACGATTATTCCGGCAATTCTTCCGTTTTCAACCCTAATTTCATCGATTGACTCTTCAACGCCATTTTCTCTTCCTGATACAGAGACTAATTTGCCCTCGGCATCATAATTGAAGATTATTGCACTCTTCTCGTTGCCTTCTTTGTCATACTCAATCTGGGAAACAAGACCGCCCAGCTGACTGAAAGAGAGTATGGAGTACCCCGAAATCATAGTTTCTTCGTCGATTCCAAGTTCCATTTCATTTTCGGGGTAGAGTATCTTAACAGTTTTTACAGGTCCTCTCAATTCAAAATCAGCCTTGCTCATAGGTATCATGAATTCTGATTGTCCCAGAGCAACCAATGAGAGAATCAACAATGCTGAGACCAGAATAATTCTTTTCACTACTACACCTCCATGTGCTAAGTTACCATAATCATACAGTAGCGGAAGAAAAAAGGTATGAGTTGTCTGACCTGTAAGTGGAGAAAATGAAGGATTTGTCTATTGATAGGCCCTCTGCTGAAGAGGCTTAGAGAATGTGAAAAAGATGTACTACTCGATTCCAGAATCAAGTAGTGGAATGTATTCACTTTCCGAACTCAGTCCGGTGGAAGAAGTCTACTACAATTTTCTAGAGAAGGGAGATTCTTTGATTGATCTGAGTAACGGCTCTGAGATGGTAGGACACGTTCATTACGGTCCTCAGAGAGAGGACAGAGTTTCCATTGAAGAAAAAGGCCATATATACGACCTGTATTTCGTCAAGAAGCGCAGAGGCAAAGGAGCTGGAAGGCAGCTACTACTTCAGCATGCAGTCAATTGACTTGGAAACTCATCTTATGTTGCTGTAACTGCAAATACATACCGGGACGGTGCGGGTTGGAAACTTCTGAAGAGCGAAGGGTTTAGTGAAACGAAGATATCCTTCAGCTTCAGTAGAGTATACAGCGCTTTCAACGAAAGCGCATTCGAGATATTTCGCGGTGTTCCAGAGGATTTGAGAGTGCTTTCCATTGAGCTGTCATGTATGGCAGAATCAATTGGAAACCAGCTATCAGTGACAGCCAGTGAGCTGTTCTTCGCATTGAACAATGCTCTGGACTCCGGCGAGAGAATACTTATTCGTCAACATGAGAAGAAACAGCGGGACTTCTCATATATTCGATTTTCGAACACCCAATGACTTTCAACTATCTCGGATTTGTTGAGTTCATCTTAGTGGCTCTAGTTTCCGTAGAAATGGAATAGGTCGAGGTCTTCTGTCGTTCATCGCCGAGGATCTTTCGAAAAAAGATGTTGACCAAACGTTCTTTGAGTGCGTTTTTGGAAGTGATTACCACAAGTGGTCTGAGGTTATTAGAATGCGAGAATTCTCTTCTCCTCGAACAAGGGTTTTGAGTGATCAGAATCTCTAAGTGGCTTATGTGCACAGGGACTCTTGTTGAAAATCGAACTTTCTCTACGCCGACGTCTCGCTAAGCCTTCTTGTGAGAGTGATATAATTTATAGATTCATAAAACCAAAGGAGAATCTCCCTTGCATAACAAACGTCTTCCACTCTTGCTCACATCTCTGTTAGTGTTCTTTGTGATGTTTGGTTTTGGCTTGCTCTTACAGCTGAAGCTAAGGGAACTTGGGGCCTCACTTCTTATGGTTGGGCTTCTTACAACAGTGAGAGGAGCTGTGGAGACTTTCGGTTCTCCTGCCTGGGGAGCAATAGCTGACGGACTCAAAAAACGAAAACTACTGATGATATTACTTGTACTCACGCCTGCCCTTCTCTATTTTGCCTATTCAGTAATTGAGATTCCCATAGTATTCATTCTCTTTTCTTCGTTGATTGCTTTCTTCACCGCTGGGTTCGAACCTATAGCAATGGCTCTGAGCACGGAACATTCGCGCGATTCGGTCAGGAATACTTCAAGAGAACTATCGATATTAAATACTGCAAATTCAACTGGAATGCTAACTGGCAGAATTCTGCTCTCGATTCTTCTCATCTTTTTCACTGTGAGTCAGGCTATAAACTGGTATGCATTCGTTGCCCTAATTGCTGTCATACCTGCTCTTTTCTTGAAGGAAGAGGAACACCTCGTATCTCGTAGAAAGGGCTTCTTGAACAGGTTGTTTCCCTTGAAAGAGGATTCTACGCCTCTCTGGGAAAATGGACTGTGGGCTGTTTATGCTGGCACTTTCTTGAGACAACTCGGAACGGCCGGAGCTACCTCGATAATTGCAATATACATGACTGAAAGAATTGGCTTGTCAGGAGCGGCTACAGCAATTATTACTTCGATAAACCCCTTTATGCAGATCTTTTCTCATATCTTCTTCGGAAGAGTGATATCGAAAACTGGACCAAGAAAGAGCACGCTGATCGGTAT
>WOZY01000186.1 GCA_011620045.1 Mesotoga sp. | reverse complement strand
ATAATTATAACATGAAGAGATTCAATGTTGTCTGAGGACAGAGAGGAAAGAGGCTTATGAAGCTAAGTATGAAAGCAGTAAGAGAATACATCACTTCGTCGGAATACACACCGACCACCTTGAGAGGTATTGCGGTCCAGTTAGGGTTGAATGATAAGGAAAACAGAGCATCACTCAAAAAACTTCTCTCGGAGATGGTTGATTCTGGAGAGGTAATTCGAGATTCGAAAGGCAGATACATATCTCCTGGCGAAAAGATGATAGTAGGAAAAATCGAATTTGCCAGAAGAGGAATGGGTGCTTTCATTAGTGTGGAAGATGAGGAGGATGTCTTCATCCCTCCTGAGGATACAGGATTTTCTATTCATGGCGACACAGTCCTTGTAGAGATTACTGGAAAATACAGAGAGATAAGAAAAGGAAAGATTGTCAAAGTAATCAATCGTAATAAGACGAAAGTAGTCGGGACCTTCAAGACGAGAGGCATGATGGCCTTTGTCGTAGCCGACGATATGCGAATAAAAAATGATTTCTATATACCTCCGGAAGGCTTCAATGGAGCCAGACCCGACCAAAAGGTTCTTGTCAAGATCACCAGATACCCTTCACCCGGAAAGAATCCAGAAGGAGTTATTGAGCGAGTTCTCGGAGACGCGTTCAGTCCCGAGGCGGACTTGATGACAGTTATCTACAAGCAAGACCTTCCGGAACCCGGCTACTTTCCTGAAGAAGTCAAGAAACAGGCCTTAGAAACTTCCAAGAAGATAAGCCCAAGTGAAATAAGAGGAAGAAAGGATCTCCGCGATGAACTGGTTTATACAATAGATGGCGATGATGCGAAGGATTTCGACGACGCCATATCTTTGAAGAAGAATTCAAAGGGGAACTATCTTCTCGGTATTCACATCGCCGATGTCTCTCATTACGTTCGTCAGGGAACTCAGATCGATGTCGAAGCTTATTTAAGGGGTACATCGGTTTACTTACTCGATACCGTAATTCCAATGCTTCCCTTTGAACTGTCAAACGACATTTGCTCACTGAAACCTGCCGAGGATAGGTTGACTCTGTCGCTTTTGATGGAAATTGATGCAAGGGGAAAGGTAGTTTCGACAGCAGTCAAGAATGCGGTTATCAATTCTAAGAGGAGACTGACATATTCTGAAGTGAACGAATTTCTAAACGGAGAAGCTTCGGATGCCACTGTTGAGAAATTGATTCCTGTCGCTGAAAGCCTTAGGATGTCACATGAGCTTGCACAGAAGATCAGGGACATCCGAAAGAAGCGGGGTTCTGTGATGGACATCTCATCTAGAGAGGTCAAGATCGTCTTTGATGAGAACGGAAAAGTAATAGACATTATTCCACAAAGCCGTGGGATATCTGAATGGATCATTGAAGAATTCATGATACTTGCAAACGAGACAGTTGCCGAGATCTTTGATAACAGAGGGTTGCCCTTTGTATACAGGATTCACGAGGAGCCAGATCCCGAATCAATGATGCAACTGAAGAATTATCTTGACGCACTGGGAATGAAGATAATGATTCCAAGGAATGTTCATCCAAAAGCTCTTCAACAAATACTGGAGAAGACAAAGGATCACCCCCTACACTCTTCTATAGAAAGAGTCCTTGTGCGAGGCATGAAGCGTGCAGTCTATTCCGAGAGAAATATTGGTCACTTCGGGCTGGCTTCCGAAGCTTACACTCATTTCACTTCGCCGATCAGGCGATATCCTGACCTGGTTGTGCACCGTCTCCTGAAAAAATTGATAGAGAATTCTGGCAATGATCTCGGAGAAGAGTCAAAGAAAATTGAAGAGACTCTTGCGAAGATTGCCTCATGGGCATCGAAGAGAGAAAGAGTTGCGAATGAAGCTGAATGGGATTTGCTCGATATGAAGAAGGTCGAGTACATCTCCGGTCGTGTAGGAGACGTTTTTGATGGTGTGATTACTGGGGTAACGAAATTCGGATTATTCGTGGAGTTGACAGAAAAGATGGTCTCGGGTCTCGTTCATATTTCAACTCTAGATGACTACTATGATTTTATTGAGAACCAGAATATTCTTGTGGGAAGGAAACGGAAACGTGTCTTCAGAATTGGTGATGAACTGAAGGTTCAGGTTGTAAGGGCAGACAAGACGACTATGGAAATCGATTTTAATATAGTGAATGAAGAAAGCAGGCCGCTCGTCAACAGGAAAACCTCTTCATCGAGCAACTCGAAGAACAGAAGCGTCAAGAGGAAGAAGACTCAATAGAGCGGTTCGAATCTCTGCGCGCTCCAGTATTCTTTCATTAGAGATTCATAAAGACCCAGTAATGTCGTCTTATGGTCTTCTTCCCAGCCAGAAAGCATATCGAAAAGGTCCTTAATTTCCTTTTTCGAAGTTTCTTGTGCTCTTTGTTTATAGAAATCTTCGAAATCTTTTTCTATCAGGTAAGCAATTCGCAAGGCTGAAAGATCTCCTGCAAGTGAGTCTACTGAAATCCCTCTCAGCTCGAGAGATTCTCTTGAATAGAAGATGTTTTTCTGTTCAATGTGGCTGATTGCTTTTTCGTCTTCTCTAGACTCATCTTCAATCATTTTAGAGATAAAGGAGACATGATCGATTTCCATCTCAGCAAGTTCCAAAAAGAGTTCTTTAACTTCTGGAACGTGAATCTCCTTCGATCTTTCTCTGTAAAACTTCACACCCTCTCTTTCACGGGCCAGAGCGTACTTAAGAACAGCAAGCTCCTCAACTCCCATCATATACAACTCCCTTCTCATCATCTTCCTTGTTTCCAAAGCAATTATCTCATTGACTGGATTCCTTGACAAAGTATTGCTCGATAAGTTCAAAGTCACTTTTGTGGTGAGCAAACGTGGTATATTTCTTACAAATGACTCAAAGCGAGGTGTCTTATGGAGATTATCCGCCTCAAGCAAGGAGAAAAGAGCATTTCGATTACCGATACCTTACCGTTTTCTATCGCTATACTTGACCAGATATACGATGGCGATATTAATCTGGCGATAGATGATGTGAAAGGAAGCCAGGTAGAGAAGGATCTTAAAGTTGTCAGAACCCTAACTGAGACTTTTGACAACATTGTAACACCTGAAAACTACGCACCTATTGAGTTCGAGGAATTCCTGGAATATCTTGCGGAGACTGAACTCTCTATCAAGTCATTTAAAAGAGGTACATTCTCTGGCTTTCAAGACAAGATTCTTTTGATCGCAGATAGAGGTGACTATGATAGTGCCCAGCAGTTTCTTGATTTGCTTATGGAGGCGAATGTTGATAAAGCATCTGTTTGCGAGCTTAAAGGTACAATCTTTCTGGAATCTGGGGACGAAGAAGAGGGGATTAATTGGCTTCAGCGTGCTTTGAAGATAGACCCTTCACTAGTAACCGCTTACTCATTTCTCGGTCAGACCTTCTACAATAGAGGAGAGTTTGATAGAGCAGCGAGTTGTTGGGAGAAGGAAATAGCTTTATCGCCGGATCATCTTGTCACTTATTTTATGCTAACAGACGCTTATATGAATGGTGGTCGTATGGAAGAAGCTCTTAATGTTCTGATGAGTCTTTCTCACAGGGACCCAGACAGCATCTTGACGAAGGTTGAGATGGCTGATTTGTACGAAAGAATGGGAAATATTGACATGAGGGACAGAGTCGAGCAGGAAGTGCTCGGAGCAAAGCCGGTCTATATAAACGATATCGAGCCTTGGGCAAAGATTCAGTTTAAGTATTCAAGGTTCGATATTGTGGAAGAAGTGGTGAAGAGGTTTTTGGAAGAAGATCCCGACAGACCAGAGCTAAAAATGCTTCTCATTGTGACTCACGTTAAGAGAGGGCTTTGTTCTGAGGCAAAGAAGCTTCTTGAGGACTTTGAAGATGAGCAGGTTTGGTATTATTACGGAAAGAAAGAGCTTTTCGATGAGTATCTTACTGAAGAAGAGAGAAGACAGTGTGGGATTACTTAGTTTTTAGAGTACCGATTTTCTTCTTTTTTGGGCTGATTTTTGGGAGTTTTTCTAACGCGTTGATCTTCAGGATTCCTTCCAAGGAGTACTCTATGACCAGACCACGAAGAAGCTTCTGTCCCCACTGCAAACATGAACTTTCCTGGAAAGACAATCTTCCAGTTATTAGCTACATCTTCCTGAGGGGGAAGTGCAGATACTGTGGTAAACCGATTTCCGCAAGATATCCCTTCGTTGAGTTGCTAACAGCAGCATTATATGCGCTGAACGCGTCCCTCTTTGGAATTCCGGGAGCGATCTCAATATCAGTTCTATCGACAGGACTCATCGTTTCCTCGTTCATAGATCTTGAGCACTACATGATTCCTGATCTCGGCGTGATCCTTGTTGGAGTTGGCGCCTTCACCTGGTCTATTCTCGAAGATAGATTTCCTTTGAACTTGGTGTATGCTCTTCTCGTAACCGGTGCAATGGTAGCCTTCTTTCTAATTGCAAACCTTGTGAGGAAAGATAGCTTCGGATTTGGTGACGTAGAACTTCTTGCTGCTCTTTCACTTGCAACAGGAATTGTCGGATCTCTTTACACAATCATGATAGCTTCTTTCGCTGCACTGATAGTGTACGCCATAAACGCTGCAGCAAAAGGGAAACGGTTCGACAGGCGCGCTCAGCTTCCATTTGGGCCCTTTATCGCGATCGGAGGATATTCAACTATAATCTTCCTGGATTTCATTGAGGCACTTTATCGGGTGTGAACATGAGGGAATGGACTGATGGAATAAGAAGGACTGGAATCGCGTTTGCCGATTTCCTTGATGGCAAGGGGATTCATTGCTCTCTAAGCGCCCATGGAGAGTATTTTGTCCAATTATCTAATGGAGTCACTTTTAAACTTTACACAAACCGTTCCGGGAACTATAGGATAGTCTTGCCGACTTCCATCTGCGGTGTGCTGTCAGAGAAGCTGCTGTTCGCATGGGAGGAATTCAACGGCAGGACATATAGTGGTATTCACCTCTTCGTTGATGGAACCTTTAGAGATAATGCGGCAGGCTATGGAGTGGTTGTGATCTCCGAAAACCGTATCGTGGAGAGAATGAAAGGTTGTGTGAAAGAAAACCTGGAAATGGGAAATGTGATAGGAGAAATAGAAGGTGTTATTCAAGGGTTGAGCTACTGCCTGAAAAGGGGTTATAAGAAAGTGAAAATGCATGACGACTATGAGGGATTGAAGAGCTGGATAACAGGAGAGTGGAAAGCAAAGAACGAGTCGACGAGAAAGTACAGAGATCTTCTTGATGAACTATCACCCAATATCCGCATAGAATGGGTGAAAGTTAAATCACATGTTGGAGACACCTTTAACGAGATTGCGGATAAATTAGCAAAGAAAGCTGTTGAGGAGTGCTGAATGCTTTCGGAGTCACTTTTAGGATTCCGACTACCAGAAGTAGAATCTCGATGATTCTTGACAGTTAATACGAATTCTCTGGAAACTGAGTGGTCTGTGCCGGTTATGTTACATACGAAATTACTACAAGTGTGTCAGTGTTTCCTCGGTCGAGGGGAAGCGGAGATCTTTGAAGAGCTTTCTCCCTTCTTTCGGAGTTCAGTGGGAAATGTAACTGGAGTTTGTCTGCCTTTTTGAGTCTGTTTAAAGTGTGATAGCCGCTACATGAAGAACGAATCCTGACGAAAAGTTGTATTCTATGTGATACTATTGGCTAGAAAACTTGAAATAGAATGAAAAAACAATGGGGAGGGTTGACTGTGAGAGTATATATCAGTGCTGACATTGAAGGTACCGCAGGAATTGCCGATTGGAACGAAGCTAGGAAGGGGCATGAGGACTACGAGTATTTCAAGAAGCAGATGACTGCGGAAGTGAGGGCCGCTGTCCAGGGTGCTCTAAAAGCAGGGGCCTCGGAAATTGTTGTGAGAGATGCCCATGGAAGTGCAAGGAATATTGATCCCTCTTCTCTTCCTGAAGAAGTCCGCATATTGAGAGGATGGGCAAGAGACCCTCTGATGATGATGCAGGGAGTCGATGCCGGTTTTGGGGCCGTCGTATTCACGGGCTATCACTCCCCATCAGGAAAGGCTTTGAATCCTCTTTCTCACACTATGAGCAGCGAGATCTTCTATTTGAAGATCAATGGTCAGCTTGTCAGTGAATTCAAACTCAACGCGATGTCAGCAGCCTATTACGGTATACCGATAGTTTTTGTCAGTGGTGATGAAGGAATTGTGAGGATTGCAGAGCAGGCCGTACCCGGTATTGTAACAGTCTCTACAAATCGCGGAAGCGGATCCTCAGTTGATTCAATTCATCCTCAGAAAGCGGTGAAGCTAATTGAAGAGGGGGTCTATAAGGCCTTGAAGAATCTTGAGGCACTTCCTTTAGAACTTCCAGAGAAGTTTGATGTTGAGATTGCTTATATTGACCATAGACTGTCACACAAACTCTCCTTTTTTCCGGGAGTGCACAAGATGGATGACCGGACGATTATGTTCGAAGAAACGGACTATTTTGAAGTGCTTAGAAAGCTATTGTTCTTGCTTTGAGAGTCTTAGGGCAATATCAGAAGAGCTTTTGTGAGATAATCAATCACCCAGTAGTTTTCCGGGTTCTTTTCAGTCGTATGCTATCTTTGACTGGGTAGTCTCGTGGAAGCCTCGTTTCGGGTCTAAAGCCATATCTAATATATATTGAAAGAGCCCTACTATTACTTCTAGAAACGTCAAGCACAATCTCTTGACAAGTTTCGAAGAGATAATCAAATATCATTCTGGCTAAGCCCATATTCCTGAAGTTCCTTTCAACCGAAATAATACCTAGACAGCTTTGATTAGATGAAATACTCATCCTCATTGCTTTCTGAAGAGTCCGGAATTCTAGTAACAACCTGAATTTAGATAGACCGGTAATGAAATCACTAAGATTAGGCTTTGAAGAAGCTAATTGGCTCATCTCTTTCACTGAGTAAAGAGCGTATATTGCTACCGGTTGACCGCTAACCTCACAGACGGTCATGTGCCTTATGTTCAGCGGGCTATTCAGTAGCACAAGTCCGGAGATATACTTATTAGCCTTCCTTCCAAAAACCCTTTTGAAATGCGAAGGATCTGTATCGAAAACCAGCGAGGCAACGAAGGGCACATCCTCTCTTTCTGCCGACCTAAATAACATCTCTCTCTTCTCCACAGGTAAATTCTACGCCTTTAACCACAATCGATCAATCTCTGTCTTGGCATGGTGTTGCATTGAGTTGGATGTCCAATCAAGATCCTTAACGTGAGGTGACTTATGGAAAACAGGGAGAGAGAAAAGAATGAGAGCGTGCAGATTGCTGAACGCTTGCTCGAGGGAACTCTCGAAGCTTCGGCAATTCTTTCTGCCGAGGGGAAAGTAGTTGTTGAGAACAACGAGTGGAGAAGGCTGACTTCTGATTACTGTTATGAATTAAGCTTTTTGAACCAAGATGTGGTAGATTTCCCGTGTTTCTTCAACCTGTTGAACGACTCCAGTTCTGCAAGGCTCAGTTCTTTCATCAATGGAGAGATAAGTTATGTCTCTTTCGACCTAAGCGATTCAGTTCACACTCGAAGGTCACAGTTGTCGCTTAACATTTTCTTTCTAGGGATTTCGAAGAAACTATCATATTTGATGACCATTACTGACAACAGCGAATCTACCAGTATTCGAAACGCGTTGAGGGATATAGTGTACCTTGACTCTCTCTCTGGATTTGGAAATGAAAGCTCTCTGCACACTCATCTTGCCAGCAAGATGCATACTTCAAGAGTTACTGGAAGTTCCTTTTCGATTGTATGTGTCACATTATCAGATTCTAAGGAGATAGTTGCAATGTTTGGAAAAAGAACCGCAGATATCATGTTGCAGAGAATTAGCAGAAGACTCGCAAAAGCAGTACCAAAAGCAGCGTTCTTCAGGGTCATGGATGATGTCTTTGTTATCGTAATGGATTTGAGCGATAGGAAGGAAGTTTCTTCTACAGTGATTTCCTTATTATCAGTTTTAGAGAACCCCGTCTTTGTCACTGATACTGAAATATCACCATCCGTTGCAATCGGAGTCTGTCAGTTTCCCGTGGATGGGGAGAGTTCAGACGCTCTTCTTAGCAACTGCCTTTCATCTGTATTTGCAGCAAAAAGAGAAGGTTTGAAGTGGCGATTCTACAGCTGATTATTCGAGGTAGAAGACTAACGCATCGTAGTCCCCTTTATTAGAGCCCACATCCCCGTCACTCGATGCGGAGAAACCTGCTAAAGCAAATCCGTTGCCTGATCTTGCTACTGCGAGGCTCACATCTTCCAGTTCTCCGCCAAGGTAGTTTTCCCATAGCAAATCTCCGTCGACATCAAGCTGTAGAAACCAGATG
>WOZY01000129.1 GCA_011620045.1 Mesotoga sp. | reverse complement strand
TGGAACGCATACAGATCATCCATAGTGGAAAGGATATCTCTTATCTCCGCAGCCCTCTCAAACTGCATTGCCTCGGATAGCACCGTCATCCGCTTAAGAAGAGCCTCTCTCACTTTCAGTGTGTCTCCTTCGAGAAACTCGGTCAGTGCAGAAAGCTGTTCTCGATACTCTTCAGGCGTAACTTTTTCAACACAGGGTGCGGAACACATCTTGAGGTGATAGAGGAAACAGGGTCTCTTGACCCTGCTGAGATCGTACGAGCAGGTTCGGATTCTGAAGACCTTCTGCAGGAATTCAAGCAGTTTTCTTACAAGTCCCGCGCTTGTATAAGGTCCAAAATATGAACCTTCCAGCTCTTTTGTCCTAGTGATTCCAAGATAGGGGTATTGATCTGCAGAGATGTAAATGTACGGGTAGGTTCGGGAATCTTTCAGGAAGACATTATACTTCGGCTTTCCGTTGAAGATCAGATTCGCCTCAAGAAGCAGAGCCTCACGCTCTGATGTAACCATTATGAAGTCTAGATCTTCTGCCTCTTCTGCAATCCGTTTGGCCTTTTCATTTTTTGCCCACGTAGATTCTCTGAAGTAAGATAGGACTCTTCTCTTCAGTTTCTTTGCTTTGCCGACGTAAACTACAACGCCTTTTTGATCTTTGAAGATGTAAACTCCCGGCTCCTCGGGAAGCTGCGAGGCTTTGTTCAATATTTTCTCATTCATACTTGCTCAACAACTCTCTGCAGATGACTCTCTTGTAAGAACACTGTGTTTTCTCGAGCAGATTCCAGACTTCTCTTCCCACCGGGTTCGCTACCCCGCCGAGGAAATTCGCAAGCTGAAGGTGGAGACACTTCACTCTTTTCAGATTCCTGATTCCCCCAATACCTCTTTCCATGAGTAGTTTATTCTGTTCCACAGTAACGGGGACCTTTTCGAGTAGTCTCTCTTTAAGAAGTGCCGTTTGGGAATGCGCTCTCAAGTATTCACCGGCAAAAGCCTCGTCTTCTTCGACCCTTTTCTCAAAGCCAGCGATCATCCCTGCGCTTTCGAACCTCGAAACTTCCTCCTTCAGAAATGGACAACTAAGCCAGAACAAAGTTGGAAATGGTTTCCCATCAGCAATCAACGAAGATTCTATGACTTGTGGGAATCCCCATTCACAGACTCTGACAATTCTGAAATCATTTTTCAGAATCCTTCCAAGCTGTAGCGAAACTATTTTCTTCTCAGCACAACTGCTTTCCAATCTCCATCTTCCTTAATACGCTCGATGAGAAAGTCCTTCTCTACGAGACTCTTCAATTCCTGGTACTTATCTTTGTATATTCCCGAAAGGATCACTCTGCCATCCCTTAGGAGAAACCCCCGAAGATCGAGAACAAACTGCTTCAGCAACTCAACTATCATATTTGAGACGATGATATCGAAACGCTCCTCTGGCTTTAACGCCGAAAGAAAATCGGACAGACGCGTTTCTATAGAGACATGATTTATTCGGCCAATTTCAACTGTTTTCTCAATAGAATGCTGATCAACATCCAGAGCGAGAACCGAAGACGCTCCTCTCTTGGCAGCTATCACCGACAAAATGCCAGTCCCGCAGCCCACATCAAGAACTTTCGAACCTCTTTGAATGAGCTCTGAAAGAAGAGAAGCGGCAAGTTTCGTGGATTCATGAAGGCCCGTTCCGAAGGCCATTCCGGGAATAATACCGATCTTGTTTGAATCGATTATCTTCTCTTCTTCTTCCAGAGGAATGACCTCGATTCCATCACAGATCTCAAATGGAATCAGAGACTCCTTCCACTTCTCAAACCAATCCTTCTGTTCACTAAAACCCAGATCCGAAAACTCGATCCCTTTCAGAAAAACCGGGAGTTCTTCCCCTTCCTCCAGAAAAACGTGCAATGCGTTTCCTGAATCAACAAGTTTTTCAAAATAGAGATCTGAAAAACCTTCGTTCCAGCTGATACCTTCGATTAGCTCGCATTCCTCTTCTGAGAGAAACGCGACAAGGTGTCTGTACTTCACTGTTCAGCACCTGCACTATTCACGCTTTCATTGAGGGTTTGCAGAGCATGCTTCGCGGCCAGTTGCTCTGCTGCCTTTTTTGTTCGCCCTTCGCCTTCACCAACAATTCTCCCTTCCAGGAATACTCCAACCTTGAACCACTTATCCTGTGGTGGACCTTCATCGAGAATTGTCTCATATACAGGTCTTGAACTGAAGCGAGCCTGCGTGAGTTCCTGAAGGGAAGTCTTGTAATCGAGAATCAGGTTTCCTCCAACTGCTTTCTCAATATAGTCTGAAAGCTTTGATTGAACAAATTCAACTGAGATGTCAAGACCGCCCGTCAAAAAGATTGCTGCCAGAACAGCTTCGAAGGCATCTGCAAGAATCGAATCTCTTTCCGATCCTCCGCTCTGCCTCTCTCCTTTGCCAAGAAAGATATAATCTCCGATTCTCATTGATCTGGCAACGCAAGAAAGGACCTTCTCGCTTCCCACCATAGCTCTGACTTTCGACATATCGCCTTCACTCAGGAAGTAATTGCTGAATAGGGTTCTGGCAAGAGACAATTCAAGAACGGCGTCTCCCAGAAATTCCATTCTTTCGTTGGACTCGAGAAGCCTTTCTCCGTTCTGGGCAAGTTCATTGGTGAAAGAGGAATGACAGAGAGCTCTAAAAACGAGCTCTCTGTCCGCTTCTATTTCGTTTATTCTGCAAAACTCATCGACCAACTTTTCTTCTTCTAGACTTAGCATTATTGGATAATACCCCTGACCCTTTCTACTATGCTCTTGCTCGAAAGACCCGAAAGGTCATAGAGCAATTCGTTGTCTCCGGAGAACATATACCTGTCGACGCCTATCTTTTCGAAAGTCTTCGGCGTTATTCGAGATTGGACTAGATAGTCGGAGAGGATGGACCCCAGACCACTATTAACATTGTGGTCTTCGAGAGAGATAACTGTAGAAGAGAGGTGTTCCTTAACGCTATCGAAGTCTGCCCCAAGAGGACAACTAACGTTAAGAACGGTTACTTCTATCCCTTGAGATCTCAGTTCGTCTGCTGCCCTAACTGCTTGATGAGTGACCTGACCCGTGGTAACAAGCGTGACTTCCTTTCCCTTCCTCACAACATCTACCTTTCCATATTCAAACTCATAACCTTCCCCAAAGAAAGGTTTTCCTTCCTCGTCTGCAATTGGATTCATAGTAGATCTTCCCATCGCAATGACGAAATTCCCGTCGGCTCTGCTCATGAATCTGACTGCTCTATCTGTCTGGTTTGGATCGGCAGGTACTATCAGTTTGAAACCGAAAAAGTTTCTCAGGGCACCAATGTAATCTAAACAATGGTGAGTCTTCCCATCTTCACCCACGTCGATTCCAACGTGAGTTACTCCGACCTTTACGTTTGCCTTGTTTATATCGTTTAGTCGCTGCTGGTTATAGGTTTCGTCGATGCCGAAAACTCCGAAGTCGGCAAAGAAAGCCAGCACACCACACACCGATGCGGCCCCTGCGACAGTTGCGGCATTGTGTTCCTGAACACCAATTTGTATGAAGTTCTCGGGCCAGATCTTCTCGAATTCATTTACCTTCGTAGACGGTTTTAGATCACAATCTACAACCATCACTGGGAGCTTACCTTTGTTGAGCTTTCCGATATCTGCAAGAGCCTTCCCGAAGGCCGATCTGTTATCGCTCTTCTTTTCAACGGGATACACAAAGGGGACTCCAATTATCGGTCTTATCTCTTCGTCCTCAAGGTGAACTGGTTCATGATACGAGGGAAGCCTCTTTCTCATCTCAACAAATCTGTCAATGTCGTTTTCAAGCTTTAGTTCGGAAAGAGCAGAGGCAGCCTTCTCCATATCCAAAGGCTTTCCGTGATAGGAAACATCACCCTCCATGAACGAAACTCCCTTTCCCATTACGGTCTTACCGATTATCGCGACGGGAGTTTTCGACTCATACGCTTCTACAAGTGCCTTGTTCAGCTCAGAGTAGTCGTGGCCGTCGACTTCAATAACCTTCCAGCCATCTGCTAGATAATTAGCCTTTATATCCACGAACATTATATCGTGCGCATTTCCAGAAATCTGAGCGTCATTGTAATCAATAACGACGACGAGGTTATCAAGCCCGTACTTCTTTGCAGTCCTTCTTGCTTCCGCCACCTGGCCCTTGGCCTGTTCCGCATCGCTCATTGCGACAAGGACCCTGTAATTCTTTCCGCTGATTTTTGAAGCAAGAGCCATACCAACTCCCACTGAAAGCCCCTGTCCAAGATTCCCGGTCGTCCATTCTACACCCGGAATCCCTCTTGTGATGTGACCTTCGAATATGGAACCTGGATGTCTAAAACCGCAAATGACTTCGTCGATATCAACGAAACCAAGCCTTCCTAGCGTTGCGTAGACACCTGGCGATGTGTGGCCGTGGCTAACAATAACCCTGTCGCGCTCCGGATCAAAGGGATTCCTTGGATCGTTCTTCGCGAAATCGTATACGGAAAGAAAGATGTCTATGGATGACATTGAACCGCCTGGATGACCAGAATTGGCAACAGTAGTCATTTTTATTATGTCACCCCTACATATTCTTCCAAGATCTTCAAGTCTTTTCAATTCAGCTTTCGTGAGTAAACGCGCCATATCCAACCTCCATTCATCCTTTAGTCGTCAATCGAAATGTCTTCGTCTCTATTCTTTATTAGTTCATCTGGATTTGTGTCCTGTATGATCGATCTCTGGCTCTTTCTGAAATCATCGAACTGAACCTTCAGCATCTGCCCGTCATCTGCAACCAGAGTAATAACCTTCATGAAAATGTTTACAGTTAAAACCTTACAGGTCTTGCCTTCATAATCTACAAGAGAACCCTCATCAGGAATATCCAGAAGCTCGTTTTCATAAAGCTCTTGTTCATAGGAAAGGCAGCAGAGAAGTCTTCCGCACCTTCCGGATATCTTTGCCGGGTTGATCAACAACTGCTGCTTCTTAGCATGCTTCAGCGTTATGCTTTCAAACTGCCTTAGAAAGCGAACGCAGCAGGCCGTCATTCCACACAGTCCAAGACTGCCGGTCATCTTAACCTCGTCTCGAATTCCAACCTGTCTGAGCTCGATTCTCGTCCTGAAAGCTCTCGCAAGATCCTTGACCAACTCCCTGAAGTCGACCCTGCTGTCGGCACCGAAGTAGAAGACGATTCTCGATCGATCAAACATGTATCTCGCTTCAAGAAGCCGCATGGGAAGAGAGTGCTTCTTTATCAGTTCCTGGCAGGTCTTCATTGCGGCCTCTGCTTCTCCTTTGTTCTTAGCGTACGTTTCCCAGTCTTCGTCGGTCATTACTCTGACAATCGGTTTAAGCTCTTCCTTAGTGTCATCTATGCAAATTTCAACCGGTCCATACATGACCTTTCCAACATCCAATCCAAACTCACTCATTGCAAGCACATAGTCACCTTGCTTCAGCAACTGCTCGCTGGAAGTGTACTGATACAGCTTCCCCACTGAGTGGAATTCGATTCCATAGACCGTTCCATATATCTCAGGCATCTCAATAACCTCCGTTTTCTCTTCTTGCCAGGCTTCTGGAAAGCGAATGCAAAGCTCTAAAAGAAACAAGAGTTGCGCTGAGTGATGAAGTTCGCTGTCTAAGAAACCTGTCGCACCACATAAAATCTTCCAGGATTTCCTTTCCCGGCTTGAAGTTCACTAGCCATTCTAACAGATCGATGTTCATAAGCGAGTCATTGTGAGTATCGGCCGAAAGAATCACAACGTCTTTCAGGAGGCTTCTAGAGACTTCGACAAGTTCACGCGCCCTTTCAAATGAGCCCTGCCCGGCAAAAGTGGGAGAGACCTCCCTGAAGGTCGAAAAAAAACTTCTGGAATCCACAAAACTCTTGCAAAGCGCTGCAAACGCCCTTCTTCGCCTCACGAGATCTATAGGATCTTCATTAACACTTTCTCTAATCAACTGTGTCAGTCCTTCAAGATCGGAAGGCACTTCAAGAGACTCGTACTGTACGGATTCCGGATCCTGCTCCAGAAAGAACCGGAGCACCGTGAAGTTCTGCCGAGCAGCAGCATATATACCGGAAACTCGCTCTCCATAATCCGACTTGAGTTTGTTCATAAGCTCTTCAGGAATATCCATTACAATCGAAATAGTTCTACTTCTCACTGTAGGCAGAAGCGATTGCCATGAAGATGTGGTCATTATGAGAGTCGCGAAATCTGGAGGCTCTTCAAGAACTTTCAGGAAAGCATTTGCGCTCTCATCAGTCATTTTCTCGCACTGATGAATCAACACGAATTTTCTCATGCCTATTGCAGGTTTATGAAGCATCATTTCTTCTATGTCTCTAATCCTGTCGATGCCTATGTTTCCGTTTTCAGGCTCTATTAGGAGAAAGTCTTCAATATATCTTTTTCTATTCCATTTCGGATCAGCCTCTATTGTTGAGATAGCCGAAGCCCTCAAGTACTCACTATCTCTGCCCACCAAAGTCACACTTTTTCCCGAGCCGCAGGCCAAGAACCGGGAAAGTCTTTCGTTTGCTACTCCATTGAACCACTCCATGTTTTAATTATATCAATGAATACAGAATTTGACCGGAGGGAAGTATTTTGGAGAAAACATTCGCTTATCTAAAACCAAACTCTATACAGAGAGGCCTTATAGGAGAAATAATCAGAAGAATCGAAGAGAAGGGCCTGAAAATCGTCGCTCTTAAGATGATAACGATCTCTGAATCCATGGCGAGAGAACTGTACAGGGAACATGCGGGAAAAGACTTCTACGAACCTTTGCTGGCTTTCATACAATCGGGACCAGTCGTGGCCATGGTACTCGAAGGTGAGAACGCCGTTCAAAGGCTGAGAATTCTAGTCGGCAAGACCGACCCGCTGGAAGCCGATCCTGGAAGCATACGAGGTCGGTTCGGCGTGTCAATAAGGAAAAACTTGATACACGCATCGGACAGTATTGAGAGCTCAAACCGCGAAACCAGAATATTCTTTGAAGAAACCGAGATAAATGACTATTCACTCTTGAACGAAGGCCAGTTCTGATGCTAATTGCTCGAATCAGAAAGGGAAAGGAAGGAAAGGTCCGTAATTCTTACCCATGGATCTTCAAGGACGAGATCATATCTCTAGAAGGGTCTGCCGATGTTGTATGCGAAGTAAACATTTTCTCATCGAACTATGAGTTTCTCGGGAAGGGCTTCTTCAATCCGAGTTCCACTCGAGCGATAATGGTTCTCACAAATCAAGACGAAGAGCTTGGAGAAGTGTTCTTCGGACGGCTGTTGCAAAAAGCTCTCCTAAAGCGAGAAAGGCTTTTCAATAGACCTTACTACAGACTCGTTCACGGTGAAGGAGACAGACTTCCAGGGTTGGTAGTTGACAGATACGGAGAGATTCTAGCTGTGCAGTTCAGAAACTCGATTATGCAGAAAAAAAGGGAAATGATAGTCGGTCTTCTCAGAACTCTCGTGAATCCCAAGGGAATCTACGAACGGAGTGATTTCGAGATGGGAGTGGAAGACAGAATAGAGAGAAACACAGGTTTGCTGTTCGGAGAAGTACCTGATTCTGTCGAAATCGAGGAAGAAGGTATCAAGTACCTCGTAGATGTGAAGAACAGCCAGAAGACAGGGTTCTTCTTTGATCAGAGAGACTCAAGAGCATTCTGCAGGAGAATCACTGCCGAACTCTCACTGGAGAAAGGCCTAGATCTTTTCTCTTTTACAGGAGGATTCGGGCTTAATATGGCTTATTCAGGCGCCGAGGCATTTTGCGTGGACAAGTCCGGCGATGACCTGGACCGGGGAAGAATGAACGCAGTAGTGAACAGACTGGATAACAGGCTGCAGTTGGTCCAGAGCGATGTTCTTGACTTCCTTGCTGGATTTGAAATGAAAAACTATTTTGATATAGTAGTAGTAGACCCGCCATCCTTTGTTAAGCATAAGAGAGAGCTTCCGCATGGAATTTCACTTTTCAGAAGGCTAGTAGAGAGTACGCTTCCGCTTGTAAAGGATGGAGGAGTCCTGGGGCTCTGTACCTGTGCATATAATATTGCTATCGAGCATTTGGTTGAGGCCATCAGAAGGTCAACGGAAAGTACCGGTATAACATTTTCGCATCTGGCTGTTACGCTACAATCGCCTGATCATCCATGGCTTGTTGAGGTTCCAGAGAGCCTTTATTTGAAGTGTCTGTGGGGTTTGGTAGCAAAGGAGTGAGTTTTTTTGCCCGGCTTCTGGACTCATATCATGTATGGAAAAGATGTTTTGGAAGAGATAGGACTCGATCTTGAAGCCGACAAAAGAGAGGAGTTCAATCTTGGATGCCTCTTCACGGATCCCGGGAAGTACTGCTCGAGAGAGGATCCAGAGTTCTCTTTGTGGAGGTTCTCTCACACGCTGAGGTGTGACGCTTTTGACAAACT
>WOZY01000212.1 GCA_011620045.1 Mesotoga sp. | reverse complement strand
AACGAAGAACAGATCCTCGCTCTGGAACGAATAACAGGTTTTCGTCCGCGAACGGAGAACCGCTCAACGGACAACCAGTTCCTTTTGCTCTTCCAACCCCAACCCGCAATCCCCAACCATGGTCTTCGCCTTTCCTCGCTTCTCATTACATAACAATTGTGTTATAAATGAAATAGTACGTAGTCGAAATTATAGGAGCAGAGATGAAGCGAGTCAATATTCTAGATGAAAGCATGATGAGCGCGCTTCTTAAACTCGCCTGGCCGGCGGTTCTTACCATGCTATTCCAGACTGTTTACAACATGGTCGACGCCTACTGGCTCGGGAAGCTAGGAAAGGTAGAGATTTCCGCACCCACAATTGCGTGGCCGGCAATCTTCTTACTGATCTCCATAGGAGGGGGTCTTGCAGTAGCGGGACTGGCCCTCGTCTCTCAGAATCTTGGGGCAGGAAGAAAGGAAGAGGCCTCTCATGTAGCCGGGCAGGTGATTTCCATAAGCTTTGCCGTCGCTGTGATTCTCGGTCTTCTCGGTGCGATCTTTTCCGAGACCGTATTGAGGCTTCTCAATATTCCGCCAGAACTGCTTTCAGTAACCAATACGTATATGAGAACGATCTTTCTAGGGGCTCCCTTCACCTTCACGATGTTCACTTTCAACTCGCTATTCACCGCTATCGGTGACACAAAGACTCCGATGTACTTGATGGGTTTCTCTGTAACGGTGAATGCAGTTATCGATCCTCTCTTGATATTTGGTATAGGCTTTCCTAGACTGGAGGTCTTCGGCGCAGCTCTTGCAACTGTAATATCAAGAGGATTTGTTGTGATCGTTGCAACAGTCATTCTATTCAAAGGAAAGAGAGGATTCAAAGTCAATTTCAAAGATCTTAGGCCGAAGTGGAAAACTCTTACTCGCGTCTTGAGGATAGGTCTCCCCTCTTCTGCCGGACAGTCGATAACGGCTCTCGCATTCCTGATAATCACTTCAATGGTTGCCGGCTTCGGTTCGGTGGCGACCGCCGCCCTCGGTGTGGGGAACAGGATAACATCACTTGCAACGATGTTCTCTTTCGGCCTTTCCCAGGCAACGTCATCGATGGTTGGCCAGTACCTAGGCGCCGGAAGAAAGAATGACGCTTATTCAGTTGTATGGAAGGCGACCGGAATAAACGTGTTGATTGTAGGAGTGGTCTGCACCGGCACGTTCTTCTTTGGGAAGGAAGTGACGGCGTTTTTCATCAATGACCCGCTTGTCTTGATTGAAGGAGAGAAGTACTTCAGAATAGTCTCCTTCTCCATACCTTTCTTCGCAAGTTACAACATCTTCGACATGGCTTTAAGAGGCTCAGGCCATACGATTCAGTCCATGATTCTCAATATCACAAGACTTTGGGGAATACGCCTTCCTCTGATATACTTCTTCGGTCTGTCCATGGGAACCACAGGAATATGGTACGCGATGTTCTTAAGCAATCTAGTGATTTCCTCTGTGGCGGCCATTGTTATCTTAACGAAGCGATGGCTGAAGCCGGTAATTTAGTATGGATCATGTCAAGTCCAATGTGAGGTAATGACTACCATTTACGTACGATGTCTTCGATATGTTACCAAAATTCTCTTCATTGTTGCACTTCTTAATATTTTCTTATTGTCATTAGTGGTACTATTCGTACAACATGCAAAAGCTCGAATATCTTCGTTCTGGCTAGTTAAAGCTATTTTCGGGGGAATAATTAGCTTAGAACACCGATTTTTGTACTTGCTTAGATTTTAGAGAATGTGCATCGAATTATGGGTTAGTCTCATTTACTTGTAACCACTTCAGGAGGAGGTAGAAGTATGAGAAAACTCTTTGTAATTCTTTTAGTTGTCTTTCTTTCCGTATCAGCGCTTGCTTCAATCAAAGTAGGTGCGATTCTTCCGATGACCGGGGGAGTCGCTGCGTTTGGCCAGATGATCTGGCAGGGAGTCGAACTTGCTAACGAGCTGTTCCCGGAGGTTCTTGGGGAGAAAATTGAAGTCGTCTTACTCGACAACAACTCCGATAAGGTTCAAGCCGTAAACACCGCCCGTCGTGCGATCGAGCAGGAGGGGGTTGTTGCGATTATCGGGCAGGTAATAAGCTCGAATACGATTGCCGGAGGGACGGTTGCTGAGGATAATGGCGTTGCAATGGTTTCTCCCAGCTCGACTAATCCCCTCGTAACTCAGGACAAGAAGTATGTTTCCCGTGTCTGCTTCAGCGATCCCTTCCAGGGTGTTGCCGCAGCGATGCTGGCATTCAACAACATGGGTGCGGAAAACGTTGCCGTCTTCGTAGACGTTGAGCAGGATTATGCCGTCGGATTTGCAAATTACTTCAAGGAAACGGCTATCAAGCTTGGTGGAAGCGTATTCTACGAGTACTACAAATCTGGAGACCAGGACTTTACGGCCCAGGTTTCCGATGCCATCTCTAAGGGAGCCGGTGCTTTCTTCATTCCCGGATATTATCAGGAAATAGCTCTCATAGCTATCCAGGCCAGACAGCTTGGTTTCTACGAGCCGATAATAGCAGGCGACGGGGCGGCCGTGCCAGAAACCATTGAAATCGGTGGAGAGGCAGTAAACGGACTGTACTTCACAACCCACTACGACGCAGGGAGTCCAGCAGTTACAGAGAATGCGAAGCTTTTCGTAGAAGCCTACACCGCCAAGTACGGTGAAGCGCCGGGAACATTCACCGCCCTCGGGTTTGACACATATCTGGTCGTCAGGGACGCAATAGAACGTGCGGGGAGCACAGATCGAGAAGCCATAGCCAAAGCTGTTCGACAGACGAAGGATTATCCTGCTGTGACGGGAATAATCACTATCGATGAAAACGGTGACGCAATAAAGTCCGTTGCGATTGTAAAGATAGAAGACGGTAAGTTCGTGTACGACACAACGATCAATCCGTAAAGAAGGTGGGGCTTTCTAAGCCCCACCCTCCCCCTTCTCTTTTCACTCGGCCGGAGGTGTAAGCTTGGATCCTAAGACTCTTCTACAAAACTTTGTTAACGGTCTTAGCCTCGGTTCCCTTTATGCCCTGATAGCGATAGGCTATACAATGGTTTACGGGATTCTAAGGCTGATCAATTTCGCTCATGGCGATATCTTCATGATGGCCGTTTATTTTGCTCTCTTCTTTGTGACACTTGCGCAGCTTCCGTGGTATCTGGCGGCTATTCTTGCTATAGCTTGCGCTGCTCTACTTGGATTTACAGTTGACAGGATTGCCTACAAACCCATAAGGAATGCCCCTAGAATATCGGCGCTGATAACGGCTATCGGTGTATCTTTCTTTCTTGAGAGTCTTGCTGTAGTTGTATTCTCCGGTATTCCGAGATCATTCCGTACGATCTTCCCCCAGTCGCTAAACGAAATGATTATCATAGGAGGCGAGATGGAGGTAAAGTATGGCAGAGAGGTAATAGTCGGAGGTATAAGATTTCCGGTAATCTCTCTCATAACACTTATCGTTGCTGCAATAGCGCTCGTCTTTTTGTGGTGGTTCATTTTCAGGACAAAAGTGGGTATGGCTATGAGGGCCGTTTCCCTGGATATTCAGACAACATCGCTTATGGGAGTAAATGTCGATCGTGTGATCGGAATGACATTCGCTCTGGGTTCGGCGCTTGCGGGGATTGGTGGAATACTATGGGCTATCAGGTATCCTCAAGTCTGGCCCTATATGGGATTCATACCTGGAATGAAGGCTTTTGTCGCCGCCGTCTTCGGTGGAATAGGTTCAGTGCCGGGAGCGGTACTCGGAGGTCTGATACTCGGAATAACCGAAGTCATGATGGTCGGTATAATGCCTGCAGCGGCAGGTTACAGGGATGCCTTCGCCTTTTTCATCCTGATAATCGTCCTTTCAATCAAGCCCTCCGGTCTTCTTGGAAGGCCGGAAATAGTAAAGGTGTGATTGAATGAAGAAGCAGACCAAAATCATACTCACTTTGATAGCATTACCCTTGATTGCGCTTCTTCTATTTCTTTCGCAGGAGTTATTGAACAGCTATTATTCGAGAATAATAACGCTTATCGGAATATATGGAATCATGGCGGTAAGTCTTACATTAGTCAATGGGATATCGGGAGTCTTTTCTCTGGGACATGCCGGGTTTATTGCTCTTGGTGCGTACACTTCCGCGCTCTTGACTCTGTCACCGGAGCAGAAGGAGATGACCTTTCTCATTGAGAAACTGGTATGGCCTTTGAATTCTATTCAGATTCCCTTCTTCTGGGCAACTATAATTGCCGGTCTCGTCGCAGCCGTATTTGCTTTCCTAATCGGCTGGCCGTCTTTGAGACTTACAGGTGACTACTTTGCAATTGCGACTCTCGGCTTTTCCGAGATAATCAGGATCTTTGCGCTTAATCTCAATTCAATAACTAACGGGGCACTCGGCTTGAAGGCGCTTCCCGATCACACGAATGTCTGGTGGGCATGGGGTTGGTTGCTCGTTACCGTAGCTTGTGTCCTGAGTCTTGCTTACAGTTCCTTTGGAAGGGCCTTGAGAGCAATTCGAGAAGACAGAGTTGCGGCGCAGGCGATGGGGATAAATGTCTTCAAGCATCAATTGATGGCCTTTGTTCTTGGCGGGTTTTTTGCAGGGATTTCCGGATCTTTGTACGGACACTGGCTCAGCACAATCGATCCTAGAACAAACACCTTTGGCATCCTTCTCACTTTCAACATTCTGATAATGATAGTTCTCGGGGGGCTGGGAAGCATAACAGGAGCCATCATCGGCGGTGCACTCTTTGCTTTCCTTAGTGAGTGGCTGCGTTTCCTCGAGGGTCCCATCAATCTCCTGGGGTTCAAGATAATGGGCATAAGCGGGATGAGAATGCTCGTATTCTCAGGACTTTTCGTGATAATAATGATCTTCTGGCCAAGGGGATTGATGGGAAGAAGTGAGTTCTCCTGGGATGGGCTCGTTTCTGTTTTCAAGAGGAGATACAAGAGATGAGTCTGCTCACACTTGAGAATGTCACAATGAAGTTCGGCGGACTCACCGCAGTGGAAGATGTAACACTTAGGGTAGAAGAAAGCGAGATCTTTGGGTTGATCGGCCCGAACGGCGCCGGAAAGACAACGGTCTTCAATATGGTAACGGGGCACTACAAACCTACAGCGGGTCGTATATTATTCAGGGATAATGAGATAACGGCCCTCCAACCGGATAAGATCACCAGAACTGGAATTGCCAGGACTTTTCAGAATATCCGTCTGTTCAAAGATCTTACCGTTCTAGAGAACGTCATGGTTTCCCAGCACCATACGATTGCAAGCAACGGAAAGGCAGTCACCTGGTTTTTCAAAAGCGTTTCCAGACTGGGTTATTCCGAGAAGGAACGGGAGATGAGAAACAAAGCTCTTGAACTACTGAGTGTTCTCGGTCTCGAAATGCTGGCGAATGAAAAGTCCAGCGCGCTCTCTTATGGTTCGCAAAGGCTACTAGAGATTGCAAGAGCAATGGCGACGGGGGCGACGCTTCTGCTTCTAGACGAACCGGCCGCAGGGATGAATGCTTCTGAAACGGCAGGTCTTGTAGATACTATCAGGAGGATTCGCGACGATTTCGGCCTTACAGTTCTGCTTATAGAGCACGATATGAAACTGGTTATGGGGCTTTGTGAGAGGATAATGGTTCTGGATCACGGAAGGACCATCAGTGAAGGAGTCCCCGCCTTTGTTCAGAAGGACGTGAGGGTTATCGAAGCCTATCTGGGTAGGGAGTGGGTTACGGTTGGCAAGTGAGATTCTCAGCGTTGATGAGCTCCAGGTTTCATACGGTGTCATCAAGGCAGTCAAAGGCATAACGCTCTCCGTTGAGGAGGGTAGCATTGTAACTATAATAGGCTCCAACGGCGCGGGAAAGAGCACCACGCTTGGAGCGATAAGTGGACTCATAAAACCCTCCGGTGGAAGAGTCTCCTTCAGGGGGAACAAAATCAACAGGCTCGGAGCAGCCAAAACGGCAAAGCTGGGGATTTCGCTCGTGCCCGAAGGAAGGAGGATATTCTCCAATCTCACGGTTAGAGAGAATCTCCTTATGGGCGCATACAACAGAAGGAACAAAGAAGAGATAGAAGGCAACTTCGAGATGGTCTTCTCACTTTTCCCTGTTCTAAGAGAAAGATTGAAACAGTTCGGAGGGACGCTTTCCGGTGGTGAACAGCAAATGCTGGCAATAGGTAGAAGCCTCATGGCGAATCCCGATCTAATAATGATGGATGAACCTTCGCTCGGTCTAGCACCTATTGTCGTTGAAGAGGTTTTTCAGGGAATTCAGACGCTTAATTCACGGGGAGTCACCATACTGCTTGTTGAACAGAATGCGGCCAAGGCCCTTGAAATATCGAAATATGCCTATGTGCTGGAAACAGGAAAGATTACGCTTCAAGGTTCAGCGAAGGAACTACTTGAAACTGAAGAAGTTCGAAAAGTGTACCTGGGTATTTGAGAAATCACCGTTAGGTGCCTTCTTGCGGGGTTCTTTTCTTTCTTCTAATGTATGCCTTCAGCCCCGGTTCTTCTCCCCGCGAAATCCTTTGGATATTCTCTAGATTTCTAGCTATCATAATCACTGCAATGGGTATCAACAGAAGAGATATTCCCCATCTGTATCCGAAGATTCTGAAAAGGAAGATCATTACTGAAGAGACTGCGATAACGCCCGGAGCAGCGTAGTCCGTAATCGCGATAAAAGCGAGAAGTATGACCATACAGACCAGCGCAACCTGGTAATCAAGACCTATAAGGCCACCGGCCAGTGTGGCGGTTCCCTTCCCACCCCTGAACTTCAGAAAGATGGGATACATATGACCGATCACAGCAAAGCTAGCTGCTATGAAAAGCATCTGATATGTCCAGTGAGCGGAGACTCCTTTGATTATGAGAATCGTGCCCATTCCCTTCATGAAGTCTATAGCTCCTGTGATGATTCCGATCTTCCAGCCCTTGACGGCCACCATATTCGAGGCACCCATGTTTCCTGTGCCCTTGTTTCTTATGTCAAACCCATAGAGAATCTTCCCAATAAGAAAGGCTGTCGGAATAGATCCTACTAGATAAGCAAAGATGGCGGAGTAAACAACTTCCATATCAATCACGCTACTTCTTTCGCGTAAACCAAGGAATGAATGCGTTGGTCTCTTTCATATATACTCTAAAAGCCGGATACGCTTTATATTTTTTTTCGAGATATGGAACGCCGGAAACAAATCTAAGCAGAATAGTGATTGTCATAGGACTGATTATAGCCCAGAAACCGCCCTCAATGGAAAGAGCGATGATAAATATTCCCCACCACTGAACGGCCTCACCAAAATAATTAGGGTGGCGCGAGTATCTCCACAACCCCTTTGTCATTATCTCCCCGGGCTTCTTCGTCTTCACGAAATCTCTCAATTGCACGTCTGCTATGGATTCGATGGCGAAGCCACAAGCCCAAATAAGGATTCCGAGAACGTCCAGAAATCCAAAGGACTTTCCCGAATGGCTATTAATGAGCATTACTGAGTAAGAGACAATCACCATAAAAAGACCCTGCAACATATAGATTTGCAGGAAGGATCTTATCAATACCTTCTCTCCCCACTTCTCTCTCATCTGTACATAACGAAAATCCTCACCACGGCCCCTGTTTCTCCTGAATATAAGCGTAGTCAACCTTATTCCCCAGGAGGAGATCAGTACAGTTGTAATTATCTGTCTTGCATTGAATTCGCCGTATACGAAAAGCGTAAAGAGCGCGACTACAACGAACCCGGTACCCCATCCTATGTCGACTACAGAGTTGTTTTTCTTTGCCGTCCCGATTGCAAAGAACACCGACATGTAGCCAGCAACTACCAGAACGTTAAAAAGAATCACATACTCCATTACTTCACCTCATTTGATCTGAACGTCTGGAGACCACGTATCTCTTTCGCAAAGAACTGAGACGCCTAATGCCCCAACTCCTGCGCTTATGCCGACTACTGGAGAGACCTCCATTATGTACTCGGGTTTCTTTCCAAGTAGCTTGGTCAGGCTATCTTCGTAAGCCTTTGCAGTCTTGTGAGCATGAGCATGAGTTATGTTGTAGGAGACGACGTGGCACTTCTGGTTCAACTCTTCAACAAAGCCAAGTATCTTCTTCATGTTTCCGAGTTTGCTGAAGGCCTTTCCGTAAAGTTTTGAATTGCCTTCTCTATCCACAGATACTATGGGGTTCAAATTAAGGACCTTTCCCACCAATCCAAGCACCGGGCTGACTCTCCCGCCCTTTACCATGTATTTCAGCGTGTTAACGCTGACGAAGATCCTTGCATTATTCGTAAGGGTTTCAATAGTCTCAACTATTTCATCATGATCTCGTCGTTCCTCAATCATCATTGCGGCCTTAAGTACAAGAAGACCGATTGATCCTGATACGTGCCGGGAGTTGATTACGCTT
>WOZY01000178.1 GCA_011620045.1 Mesotoga sp. | reverse complement strand
GTTTGGAACAATGGGCCTTCTTACCCTGGGAAAGGAATATACAGATTCTGTGCAGAAAGAGTATGAACATAGAAGAGATGTGGTTTTTGAAGAACTCAGCAAAATCGAAGGAATAGAAATGCAGAAACCCGCGGGCGCATTCTATATTTCTGTCAAGCTTCCTGTGGAAAACGCCGAAGAATTCGTCAAATGGATGCTTACTGACTTTTCTTACAACGGCAGCACTGTAATGGTTGCCCCATTGGAGGGGTTCTACGCAACTGAAGGCATAGGGACTAAAGAAGTCAGGATTGCTTATGTCCTCTCATCGGAAAAGATGAAAGCCGCAATTGAGATACTTGCGAAGGGCCTCAAGGGGTACGGGCGTTGATCGAAACTACAAGGAAGCACCTATCGCCAATCTCGATGTTTTTGTTCGTCATGAATGAATGTATGGATAACCCGTCGATTAACTGAGAAACACTTCCCTCATTCAATATTGGGCCGCCTGACTCTCGGTAAGAGCCAACACCCGATTACCTATTTGAGTGAGTGTCGAGAGATTATGAACCATTGCAGGGACCTGAACCTCATATTTTTTGATCATTTTGAAACGCGGGGATTATTCCTTTGTGATCTTTGTGCCGATGCTCTGTTAGTGAAGAGTTGATTACGCATTCGGAAGAACAGGGTCTGCTATTATGTTTCTGAATAGTGGGGGTGGCAAATTGAAAAGATACAATGCAGTTTATGCTCAATCGGGGGGAGTCACATCAGTAATCAACGCATCAGCTTACGGAACAATCGTTGCAGCACTTGCGGCTGAAGAGATCGACAGAATCTTCGCCGGTGTAAACGGAATCAAAGGGATCCTCAATGAAGATCTGTTCGACTTGACTGAAGAAGAACGCAGTGAGATCGACAGAATCCCGTATACCCCAGGTGCAGTTTTCGGTTCTTGCAGGACGAGAATAGAAAGCGATGACGATTTTGAAAGACTGTTCGAAGTTTTTGATGCTCATTCAATTCGATACTTCTTCTATAACGGGGGGAACGATTCAATGGACACGGCTTACAGAATCAGTGTGAAGGCAGATGAGATTGGCTTTCCACTGAAGGTGATCGGAATCCCCAAGACTGTCGATAACGATCTTCTAGGAACAGATCACTGCCCTGGTTATGGCTCTGCAGCAAGGTTTACTGCAATATCTATTATGGAAGCAACTAGAGACTTGAAATCTATGTACAGCGATTCGACGAAAGTCTTTATCATGGAGTCAATGGGACGTCACACTGGCTGGCTAGCTGCGTCCGGTTCACTTGCAGGTACTGACAGATTTCATGGTCCCCAGATTATTCTGCTTCCCGAGGTTCCATTTGACGAAGAGTCTTTTATTGCAAGAGTAGAAGACGTAATAATGAAAGAAGGATACTGCTCTATCGTAGCTTCAGAAGCTCTGAAACGACCGGACGGTTCGTACATCTCTACTGCGGGTTACTATGACGCATTTGGAAATGTACAGCTCGGAAAGATAGGTCAGTATCTTGAAAGAGCAATAAGAGAGACCCTCAAGTGCAAAGTTCATGTCGCTCTACCCGACTACTTGCAGAGGTCATCAAGGCACGTTGCGAGCTTGATCGACTGGCAAGAAGCTGTTGAAGTCGGAGCTTTGGCTGTTCGAGAGGCTGTGAATGGCGAAAGTGGAATAATGATCTCCATCCGCCGACTCAGCGGTAAACCTTATCTTAAGGAATATACTAAAACCAGTTTAGAGCAGGTGGCCAATGGAACGAAAGATCTTCCCTCAGATTTCATTTCCGATGATGGATTCTACGTTACCGAAAAGTTCAAGTCATATGCTCTCCCACTTATTCAAGGGGAAGCACCGAATCTTTACCTCCACGGTCTCCCGATGTACGAAAACCTTCAAAGAATAAAAGCAAAGAAACTCCTGTAATTATTAGAATCCCTGTCCCGAAAAGGATCGGGACGGGATCCAGTTATTCGGTCAAATCAGCAAAGAGCTGAAGATACTGATAGAGGTGTCGAGTACTGAGAAAGTCCTTTTTCACAATCTCGAATCCCTTTGCACCCATCTCTTCTGCGAGACTCGGGTTCTCAAGTATCCTGCGTGTACACTCAACAGTTTCTTCTACACTTTCCACAAGATACCCGTTTACTCCATGATGTACCTGAAGAGGGATTCCACCTACATTACCTCCTACAACTGGTCTCTTCTTCCACATAGCCTCGCTCATGGTTAGAGCGAAACCCTCTCGAAGCGATTTTTGAATAACAACTTTGCTGACTCTCTGAGCCGCATTCACCTCAATATCACCAATTCCCTGGAAGTTTGACAAGACCTTGACATCGTAATCCATGCCAACATATCTCAGCAAATCCTCGTAGATTTTCCATCCCTCAGGATCATCTGAAGCCATAGATCCAACTAGAAGGAGCTTAAGATCTACAAACTTCCTCTTCAACTGTCTGTAAGCATCAACAACACCCATCGGGTCCTTCCAGGGGTCGAATCTAGATACTTGAGTAATCACCAGCTCTTCATTCCCGATTCCCAGCTTCTTCAACGCCTGCTCCATCTCAGCATCGGAAAGCTCTCTATTCTTATTGCTCAACGGATCAATTGAAGGCGGAATCTCATAGATTTTACTGATGGAAATACCGTCTTTCGCATAACTCTTGAGAGTGAAGATTCCTGCATCGTAATGAGACAGGAAGAAGTTTAGATAGTTCCAGAAGGTCTGATTGGGTGAAGACGTATCTATATGACACCTCCAGACCAGTTTACAATTCCCGAAGTCTGCGAAGGCAGGCAGACCAACGGGCTGCGGGTCATGGATGACAACAATGTCGTATTCGTCTGCCTTGATGAAGCGAGCGTTCTCCTCTTCCACACTTTCAAAGAGTCTCTTGTCTTCATCTGACAGAAAATCTTCCTTTCCCTGAAGAGCGTTGTGCATTCTCTTACTCAGATCGAAGAAAGTCGAAGGCGCATCGATTACTTTCCAGTCAACCTTTAGTCCGCAGTCTTTCATGAGGGGAATCAAAGTGTGAAGAATCTCCGCTACTCCACCACCGAAAGAAGTCGCGTTGATATGCAGGACCCTCAATCCACGAAGACTTCTGGAAAGCTCATGGATGCTCTCGACCAAACTCTTCTCAGCAAAAGGTTCATAATCAATCAGTTTCTTTTTCATCACTTGCGCAGTCTTCATTTCACACCTTCTCTTACTTAATTAGGGGAGACGCTGGCCCCTCGAAGGGGCCAGCCACCCTGAGCGAAAAACCTGTCTAGAATCCCCAGACAACCTCGAATCCAGTCAAGTCTTCGAGATCGAGGGCAAGCTCTTCAAGAGCGTTCTGTGCATCCGCGGTTCCGGAGAGGACACTGTGAACGGCCTTGAAAAATAGAGTAGATACTTCATTATATCGCGGGGCCGTTGCAGTTGAAGGTCTAGCAACAGCGTTTGTAAATACGTAATAAAGTGAACCAAAGAATGGATTCGCTTCAAGCACTTCGTAATCTGCATAAAGAGCTTCGATCGTAGGATTGAAAGAACCTTCAACAGCTCTCATCTTTTGCATCTCGTAACCGGCCATGAACAATGCAAAATCCGCAGCTATTTCAGGATTTTTACTGTACTTGCTGACTGAAAGTTGCCAACCACCGAGCGTAGCGGCTCCATTCCCACTCTTCCCGGCTGGAAGAGGAGAGACATTGAACTTGCCCGCGACGGCGCTGTCCTCGCCCTTACTTAGGCTATAAGCATAAGGCCAATTTCTCATGAAGGCAGCGTTTCCAGTTTGCCAAACCGCTCTGGCGTCCTCCTCAGCGAAAGTCAAGACTCCACTAGGAGAGATGGTTCCAACCCAACCAGCTACTTTTTCAAGAATCTCGACTGCATTAGCGTTTGCTATTGTAATCTTCTTATCAGGGCTGATAATTGTTCCTGCATCGTTTGATGCGAGCCATTCAAGGGCATCGCATGTCAAACCTTCGTAAGCATTGCCCTGCCACACAAATCCCCAGAAGTCGGGATTTGTCTTCCTTTCTCCTTCCTGGATGATCTTCGCTGCTTCTTCGAGCTCGTCCCACGTGGTCGGCGGGTTAAGCCCATACTTCTCGAGAAGATCAGTTCGATAGTATAGAAGACCCGCATCTGTGAACCATGGTATGGCAACGAGTTTTCCATCGACCGTGTTGTTTTCAACTATCGCTGGGAAATGCATAGATACAACCTTGTCTGCGTTGTACTCGTAAAGATCTACAAAATGCTGCGCAAGATCACCGGGCCAAATAACATCTACCTGATAGACATCAATCTCGGGACTTCTTGCTTCCAAAAATTGGAGATAGAGCCCGAGCCTGTCCTGAACCATGTCTGGTGTATCCAGAACTCTTACAGTCACATCAGGATGAATCTCCATGTATCTTTCCGCTGCTTTCTTGGTCAGTTCAAGCTCCTGACCAACTGCCCCTGCCGCAACAGTAATAACGGTCTCTGAAACTGCAACCAGGGCGAATAACGCTACCATAAGTGTCAATAGAACTTTTTTCATAATACCCCTCCTTTAAAAGAGTCTTCTGAAGCACCATCTTGTCTACAAACCTAGTCTCATTCTAGAACCCTTCAGATCACCTCCTATTATCATCAGACCACTTACGGTGTCTCTTACCGAATAGTTATAGCCAGTCTTAGCCCTTCACTGCTCCCGCAGTCAAACCCTGCACTATTCTTCTCTGAAAGATGAAAACAAGAGCGACCACTGGAACCGTCACAACGACAGCTCCAGCCATGATCTCCCCAAAAGGTACTTGTCTTGAAACCGATCCGGTGAACAGAGAAATGGCGACCGGAATTGTCCTTGCTTCTGGAGCAATAGTCGTAAAAGTGAGAGCAAAAATATACTCATTCCATGCTGCTATGAAAGCAAGTAAACCGGCCGTGACAAGTGCGGGCGCAGTCAAAGGCAGCAATATCATATAGAAAGTTTGGAAAGGTGTAGCACCGTCAACCCACGCTGACTGCATGATCTCCGTCGGTAGCTCTTTGAAGAAGGCAGTGAGGACCCAAGTTGTGAAAGGCAACGTAAATATCATATATGAGAGAATCAAGCTCAATCTGGCTCCTAGGTTGAGCGTTGTAATCACGGCATACAACCCTGAAAGTACTGTAATCTGAGGAAACATTGTGAGAGACAGAATGAGATACAAAGTAAGCCTCTTTCCTTTGAACCTTAGCTTGCCCATTGCATAGGCTGCAAACGATCCTACTCCTAACGCTAGAAGGGTAGTAAGACCCGCAACAATAGTACTGTTCCACAATGCTCTGACAAAGGTTCCGTCGTTAAAAATCGCGACATAATTCTGAAGCGTCGGAGAAAACTTCCCATCCCTGTCAACGGGTAAAAGAGTTGCCGGAGTCATCTGAAGCTGAGCCTCAGACTTCAACGATGAATTTACTGCCCAGTAGAAGGGGAAGAGCATGTAGAAGAAGATGAATATGATAAGTATCCAGAACGCAATCTTCCCCAAAACCCAGAGCGATCTATTCTTCTTCATTCTTTATCAACTCCCATAAGCCTCATGTACAACACTGCAAAGATTCCGATTATAAAGAATATGATCACACCTACTGCTGAGGCAAGACCCATATTCCTGTTGCCAATCAACTGGTAGTAGTTATAAGAAGCCATTGAATACATTCGGTTTCCCATAAGTACTTGGAAAACATCGAATACTCTCAGTGCATCAAGTGTTCTGAAGATAAGTGCAACGGCAAGCGTAGGTTTGAGAAGCGGCATTGTGATGGCGAAGAACTGTCTCAGTCTATTTGCCCCATCAACTCTTCCAGCTTCGTAGAGTTCTTTCGGAATAAGTTGTAGGCCCGCAAGAATCAGGAGTGCCATAAAAGGAGTCGTCTTCCAGACGTCAACAGCAATTAGAGTCGGCATTTGGAGAGTCGGCATACTCAGGAACGATAGCCCTCCATCACCCAAGCCAAGCCTGCTCAGGACCATATTGAAGAGACCTGCCCTGGTAGGCTGAAGCATCCACTCCCATATCCTCGCGGAGACGACTGTTATTACTGCCCATGGAACCAGCATGGTTGCCCTCATAATGCCTTTTCCTTTGAAATTGCTGTTCACTACTAGTGCAACTCCAAGTCCTAGAATAGTCTCAAGAAAAACCGAGATGACCGTGAAGACCAGCGTATTCCATATAGCTTTCATGAACTCGGGGTCTCTCGCACCCACTACATAACGTCGCCCGAAGAAAGAGAACTGAAACCACTCTCTATATCTTACCGGACTTCTCGGCAGAACTCTAATTGCTCTTTCGTACATAGTCATTCCGGTTGACTCGTCAATTAAGGGATCCCCTGTCGTTTCATCAACAATCGGTGGCAACTCTTGAATCGTAAGTCCGAGAAGACTCTTATAGTTTTCAATACCTATGAACTTCGGTGCCTCATCAGTTCCGGAAGCAAACACCTTGTCAGTAAGGCTGGTGTAGAAAACCTGAAACAGGGGATAAAATGCAACAGCCGCTAAGATCAACAGAGCGGGAAGAAGCAATTTGTAGGCAGTTCTTTGTTCCTTCTGAGCTAAAGTCAGCTTATCTTTCCTGGCCATAAATCCTCCTCATCACTAGGGATAATGTCAGGCCGTTCTCCTGCGTTTCATTTTGGGCAGGAATTTTACCGGCTGAATGTATTGCCCCGGAGCTTCTATCTTCTGAACTATCAATTCCGCCGCCTTTCTTCCCATGTCTTCCATTGGCTGCTCGATTGTTGTTAGACCCGCTCTTTCGGTCCAGCTCTGATTGTCATAACCGATGAGAAAAAAATCCTTTCCGGGTATCTTCTTCAAAGCCGAAGCCGTCTGAAGCACTTCAAGGGCAAAATTGTCTGCCAATGCAAATATTCCTGGTTTGTCGTATTCAGTAAGTATCTTGGCAATCTTTTCATAAGCTGTTTCGAAGAAGAAAGACGTGTACACGAGCCTCTCCTGATTGAACTCATACCCCTTGTTTTCTAGAACTCCGGTAAAACCCTCGATCCTCTTCTCAAAATTCTCTGTTGCGAGAATCGAGTTCTCTTCCTCGAAAGAGATAACGAAGAAATCACTCGAGCCACAGTCTATAAGTAACTCCGCAGCCATCCTTCCCCCCATGATGTTATCCAGGTATACACAATCAAATTCCTCTGATTGTGCTTCAAAGAGCACGATGTTGTTTCCGAAATTTATATAGTTCTTTGACAAAAATCCTGTGTTCATTGTACAAATTACTGCCCCATCTGAGTCCTCCAGCAGCGAAGAATCCTTCTTCAGTCTGTTTAGTCTTCTGTCAGAGAACACGGGGTATATAACCATCTCGTAATTCATCATGTCCAGAAAGTCATCAAACGATTTCATAACTCTCCAGTGGAACTCGGTCCTCACTTCGGGCATTAGGAAGAGAATCCTTCTGGTCTTTCCCCCTGCAAGTGTCCTCGCCGTCTGGTTCGGCTGGTATCCAAGCTTTTCAATGGCTCGAACCACCTTGATTTTCGTTGTCTCCTTAACAGAACCGCCATTCAAAACCCTAGAAACGGTACCGGTTCCAACACCGGAAAGAGATGCAACATCTTTTATGGTGGGTCTTTTCAAGCAACTCGCTCCTTAATATCGCGTAATAATGGAATCGCTTCCATTATAACAATATGATTAATGAAGTCAAAGTAAACTTAGAATTAATCTGAAGTCATTTGGAGTAATTACCGAACGTAAGAGGGAATAAGGGGCGATTTTCTCTAGATTGCTTCTATTATTATTAGATTACTCTTACACGCTCACACATGGAGCGATCGTTCAATTTCCAAACTATTTCATTTGACCTTGTTTCACTTACCAGTAACGAAACGGCGGGATACGAAGTGCTTCTTCTCTTTTAGGCAATTAGCGCCCCAATCCCTATTATCCCTTTTCCGCCGTGAACAAGAATCCCAGATGACAGCTCTCCCGTAAGCAGAGTCTCTGAGAGAGAAGAGATCCTTTTTCTTGCCCAGTCAACAAGGGATATGGTGTCCTTCTCGCTACCAGAATGATAAAGTGCTAGACAAAGGACCTTCTTGCCCTTCGCGACATCCATTAGTCGATCTACCATCTTCTCAACTGCCTTCTTCATGCCTCGCGCCTTACCTGAAAGCGTAAAGATTCCATCGCTGCCTATCGTGCCAATAGGTTTGACATTTAGAATCTCGCCAACTGAACCTTCAAGCCTACCAATTCTTCCACTCTGCTTTAGATACTTAAGCGTAGGTAGAACGAAGAAAACGAAGTTTTTCGTTCCAGCCCTACTTCTGAGATCAGAAGAAATAACCCTAAGAGAGTCTCCCATTTCTTTCATACTAATAGCCTTGTAAACAAGCATTGCAATACCACCAGAAAGTGAGAGGGAATCAACATACTCTATAGCGACCGATTCATGAGCGCTGGCAAACTGCTCTCCTATCGTTTTGAATAGATTGTGAGTACCGCTGAGCCCGCTTGAAAGATTCACGACAAGAAGTTCATCGTATCCTCTTAAATAGAGTGTTTCAAAAGCCTCCATGACATCGCCCGGGCTGGGCAGTGATGTTCTGGCAAAGTTGTTCTCCAAAAAATCG
>WOZY01000300.1:5386-8757 GCA_011620045.1 Mesotoga sp. | reverse complement strand
AGTTTTTGGGTTATCCCGATGATGAAAGCTTTCTCAAAGAGATGAGGAGCAACACAATCTCAGGAAAGCCATTCTTCTCTGAGGATTCTGTACTTGAACTTGAAGACAATACTGCCGCTTCAATAGCCAGAAAGAAGAGGGGGAGGCCTCGCAAAGGCCCTCAAAACTGAATACAGCTAAACTCAAGAAATGAAAGGGCTACTTGTGGGAAAGCAACATATCGAAGTCTTGATTCTGATAGGAATGAGATGCAGGACATAGCCGGAAAGATTGCGATGATGTTAATAATGGAGTCTGTCCCCAAGGACCGCCAAAACTCTTGGTAAGTCATATAGAGACAGCTGAATAGTTTCATAATCCCTCAACCTTGGTTAGTCGAGTTTGATTTGACCAAAGGACTCTGAAGAATTCTGTGCACTGCTTCACAGTTTCAATCCCCCAATCAGGCTCTTCATCTTTAAAAAGGCAGACACGGCGAGCGAGAATCAAAACTGAAATCGGTAGAATAGTTTTTTGTCGCTAATCAAGCGTAGTGAATACTCCTTCCTTATCTTCTTTTTGCTGGCCAGATAGATTTATAATCATTCATTCGGAAGAAATCGAACGCCTAACTGAATAATAAGAAAGTCCAGTTCACATGATGAAGATGAGAGAATTGCAGACGGACACCTTTGAGGAGAAAAGAAATGAGATCAACGAACTCAACAATCTTGTGAAAGCCTATTCAGAGAGAATAGAGGATGATATCGTGCATCTGAAGCTCACCGGACCGGCTATTACTAGACATGACGCGGAAAGAGCAACAGATACTCTTGAAGAGAAAACAAAATATCTGCCTCTAAGGAGAGACCTAGCTGTCGTGGTAGATTCCGAAAATGGCGACTTGTCGGATTTCCCGAAAAAGGTTAAGGAGTCAATAAGAAAACAATTAATTCCCCCTGATTTGCTAAGTTGATCTGGATCTGAGGCGGCTCTTTAGAGTTAGCGTCGCCCTTATGCTATTTGGCTTTCTAGCGATGGGGAGAGCTTCACTGCTCTCCGAGCTTTCTTTCAATCCCTATGCGCTTCACGAGATTCTTGTCATTGCTAGCTGGGTCTTCATCTGGGCAGGCATTGAGATTTTCTTCTTGGACAGGAGGAAGCTGAAGAACAGAAAGCACCGACTTCAGCAGATCTACTTCGCTGAGTTCTCAGCTATTAAGAACGTGAGCAATGAGAAGCTAGAAAACAATGCATTGAATAACTATCGCAAATCATAGGAGGGTTTCGAATGGGTAAGAAAATGCCGATGGTCTGTTGGGAAATCAACGCTGTAAATGGTGAATCGCTTTCGAAATTCTATGAAGAGGTATTCGAATGGGCGACCAGTGTTGACGATACTGGATTTCATTCCTTTGAGAGCGGAGATCCAAAGGGGATAAACGGTGGGATTTTCACGGGGAAGGGAGTTCTTCCGACGCACAGGGCTCTCTATGTTGAGGTAGACGATATACAGGAGATTGTGCAACGAGTTAAGGATCGCGGTCAGAAGATTCTCCAGGGACCTTTTGAATCTGGCCAAAACATTCTTGCTTTCTTCCGTGATCCCGAAGGCCATATGATCGGACTGATACAAACGAAGTAGGGAAAACATGTTAGTCGCCGAGCGACACCGGCTTATGAATATCAATTAGTCACCTACGTCTGAGCTGCGAAACCAAAAATCGGTCCTGTAAAGACAGAGAGAGTTCATCGAAGGCCACTGTCATTGCAAAGCGAGAACGATAATCAAGAACACTTATGTTAACGCAAAGTAAATAATGGAGTCCCCAAGGACCGCATGCGCAGTTCTTCCGGGAGGCAAATGGCTCGTTTATGGAGATGCGTTCGAATTGAAGGCAATCAGACTTGATGGGGCCGAGACAATTCGCTTGCTTGAAGTACCTGAATCAAGTGAAACTCTGATCGCAGGAATCTATCCCTTAAGAGGAAATTCCTTCCTTCTTTTGTGGATGAGGCATGGAGAAAACTTTGACTACGCCCCTCAACTCTGCACTATTGAGTGAACATTTTTTTTTGCTCAGCTGTAAGTCATTTGCCGTCTCGAAGATACAGATCTTACAGTGCTTTTCTCTAAGCCCCTTTTGACAGAAATCCCGCTCATTTGCTGACTCACATGCATGGTGTTAGGTTGTTGAGACTTTTTTCTCGCATGTAATGACATGGCTATATGAAAGCCGTTAGCACCGTTTTGCTGAAATGATCTGAGTGACTTGATTTGTCTTCTCCATTTTTTTCGACGAGTGTATACTGAGAATGAAGCAACTTTCGAACAATAAGGAGTGAAAATGATGAGATTAACTAAGAGAGCTTTAATAGCTATGGTTGCGTTGATCTTGCTACTGGGAGGTATGCTCGTCGCTGTTAACAGCGAGTATACAGTTAAGAAAGGAGATACACTTTGGGAAATCGCAAAGGCATACGGTTTAGACTGGAAGGAGATCGCCAACCTGAACTGTATCACTGATGAGTTTACTCTGCAAATTGGCACAGTCCTCAAGATTCCAACATCCTACACTGAACAGTCCCTGCTTATTCCAAATGGTGACCACAACATACCTGCGATAATATGCTTGCCCAACGGTAATGGGCCATTCCCGATAGTTGTTATGCTACACGGGACTGGTTCCGACAAGAACGAAGCCGGCGGTGGATATCTCATAGCTGCTCCAGCTCTGGCCGAAGCAGGAATCGCGAGCATTCGCTTCGACTTTATTGGAAACGGAGAGAGCAATGCGGACTACATTGATTACAACTTCACCACAGCCCTCTCTGATACGAATGCCGCTCTCGAATATGCTGCTGGTCTTGATCGGATAGACGAATACCGTGCAGGAGTGATGGGTTGGAGCCAGGGTGGCACAATTGCCTTGCTTGCTGCAGGTAACAATCCTGCATTCAAGTCAGTATTATGCTGGGCCGGTGCTCCAGATTTGTCTGGCGTTGGAAGCTTGGAGGCCTACGAAATCGCAAAAGAAAAGGGCTATTATGAACTCAATTTTGACTGGAGAACTCCTCTGAAACTCGGGCTGCAGTGGTTCACCGAGGCATACGGTACAGATGTCCTGCAGGTCTTCTCCAACTCGAGCGCGCCCGTCCTTGCTATCAATGGAACGGAGGACACAACCGTTGATCCCATCAATGCCAGGAGAATCGTCGATGCATCTCGAAATCCGGAATCCCGCGTACTTCTAATTGAGGGCGCCGATCATACATTCAACATATTCACAGGCGATATGACAGCCTTCAATCAGCTCATTGAAGCTACAGTCGACTGGTTCGATAAAACACTCTAGAAACTTCACAGACCTCAAGAGACGGTCCAATATATC
>WOZY01000300.1:0-5286 GCA_011620045.1 Mesotoga sp. | reverse complement strand
CCAAAAACTTTTTCAGGCCAAGGTGACCCAAAGGCTTGTCCTAACAAGGTGAGGACTCCCTCAATTCTCTGAAGACGGGAACTCAACCTCAAGGGTGAGCAACTGTCTTAAAGATAAAGAGTGACCCTCTTACCAACAAGATACTCTCCTCAATAGAAATGGCTTCACCTATGAATGTCTCTAAAGCTCATGAATTGCGCTTCTGAAAGTGTAGTGGTGGTAAACTTTCTGACTTTCATTTTCCTTTTTCCCTCTACTGACTAATTTCAGAACTTCAACTGACAAAGTCGGGAGGAAAGAAGCGCGCTTTGTGAATGTCAACTCGATGTTAAAAATGGAGTCTAGCGTCTTGTGGGAAGAGTCGGGGAAAAATGGACTTCCCAAGGGAAGAGAGGCGTTCTTTCCTAATGTTAAGTATATGTAAATAATGGAGTCTGTCCCCAAGGGGAGGGGGGGTTACATTTTGACGTTTGTGAAGAGCTCTTCTATGCTTTGCCTACGGCGGATGAGTTTTACGGAGTCTCCATCGATGAGCACTTCCGCGGGCAAGGGCATTCCATTGTAATTGTTGGCCATGGAAAAACCGTAGGCGCCTGCGTTTTCGAAAACGATTGCTGTTCCCGGTATAGGCACCTCTATCTTTCTGCTTCTGGCGAGGATGTCTCCGCTTTCGCAGAGAGGGCCGACAACATCTGCAGTAACGCTCTTGTTTGTTCCTGAAAGCACCTGTATTCTGTGATGGGCATCATAAAGAACCGGCCTTATCAGAGCATTCATACCGGCGTCGGTCACAACAAAAATCTTCTCAGAAGGTTTCACGCTGACTACGGTGGTCACCAGATATCCCGCAGGTCCGATTATGTATCTTCCGAGCTCGGAAATCAGCTTTCCTTCAAAATCGGAAAACAGGTTTTCTATGCCTTTCTGAAGCTTTTCTATATCAAGTTCTTCACCTTCATAGTCGATACCCCAGCCGCCGCCAAGGTCAATGTACTTGAAACCGAATTCCTTGGCACACTCTAGTGCCTTTGAATATGCATCCAAAAAGGGTTCAACATCAGTTATCTGTGATCCAATATGGAGATGCAGGCCGTCTATTCTATCGGCTACCACCTCAACCTTTTCTATAGGTACACCGAATTTATGACCTCTGAGCCCTGTAGATATATGCGGATGGGTCTTCGCATCAACATCGGGATTGACTCTCAGGAGCTTTATCACATCAATGCCATCCCAGAGAGGGAGTTCCTGCAACGAGTCCACACAGACAATGTCCAGTCCCTGGTTGGTGAAATGTACGATATCCTCATGAGTCTTGCCGTTACCGTTCCAGAGGATTCGCTTCATCCCGGCCATTTTGGACGCCAGTAGCTCTCCCCTGGACACAACGTCTGCCCCTATTTCCTCTTCTGCCATGATCTTGAGAAGTGAAGGATTGTTGTTGGCCTTTAGGGCAAAGACTATCTCGGCATTGAGACCCTCGAAGACCTTCTTAGCTCTGCCAATTCTCTTTCTTATCTTTTGCGCATCATAGACATAAAGGGGGGTACCGAACTCATTCGCGAGTTTCTGAAAATCAATCATCTCAACCTCCAAAGTCAAGCCTTTCCGTGATCTCGTCTATCTCTTCGATCGTGATATTCAGGGCAGGCAAGAACCTTATTCGCCCACCTGTGACATTGAGAAGCACCTTTCTTTCAAAGGCCAGAGTTTTGACCTTGTCCGGGTCTTCTGTAGATACTCCAATCATCAGACCCATCCCACTCACTTCTCTTGCCCAGGGAAGCTTCTTCAGGTTCTCCATCAGGTATGCCCCACATATTCTAACACTTTCTAGAAGCTCGTAATTCATTCTGGACACAACGGAAAGTCCAGCAGCAAGACTGATAGGATTTGGGGCAAATGTCGACCCGTGATCTCCCAGCGCAAATGGCGATAATCCTCTAAAAACAACCGCTCCCAGCGGCAGGCCCCCGCCGACCGCCTTCCCGAGTATTACGATGTCAGGTTCAAGTTCATAATTGTGATAAGCGAAGTACTCGCCGGTCCTGCACAGTCCGCTCTGAATCTCATCGGCAACTACAAGGAAGCCCTTATCTTTTCTGAGGGCTTCTATAGTTCTAACAAGATCGACAGGATAAGGCAAAACTCCGCTATTACCCTGTATCGTCTCGACGAAAACAGCAGCGATTTCTTCATCTCTGACTGCCCTTTCGAAATCTTCCACTCGTTTGGGCAGAAAGAGGACATCTTGAAGGAGGGGTTCGAAGGGTTTGCGGAGTTTCTCACTGTGTGTAAGAGAAAGGGCGCCCATCGTTCTTCCGTGAAAATTGCCTTCGAATGAAACAAGTTTTCCACTCCTGAGTTTTCTCACGGCCTTGATTGCGGCTTCTGTGGCCTCCGTACCGGAGTTTGAGAAGTAAACTTCCCCTTTAGAACGTGAGAATTGAAGGAGCTTTTCACTTAGAGAAATGGCATCCTCATCGAGAAAATAGTTCGATGTGTGAGAGAAGCGCCTGATTTTCGAGGTAACGGCTTCTACTGTTGCAACGTCTGAGTGGCCAAAAGCAAGGACCCCTATTCCGGCGAATGTATCCAGGAACTCTCCCTGGTCTGTTTTTATGTTTATTCCATGCGCACTGACAATTCTAAGAGGAAAAGGTGAATAGACTCTAGAAATCATGCTCATCAACTCACAATTCGAACTCATCGAGAAGAGCCTTCAAGGCTGTGCTTGCCTGTGATTTGGGAACGAGAACGGAAATCTTGATCTCTGAAGTTGTAGCGGCGATGATTTTGACTCCTGCTTTCCCCAGCGCAAGGAAGAAACGGGCAGCTACGCCGGAGCTAGACCTCATTCCAACACCCACGGTCGATATCTTCGCAACATCTTCATCTATTGCGAGTTCCCAGTTATCCACATCTACCAGCACATTCTCGATAGTTCTCTTTATGGCAGCAGGACTGGCTGAGAGAACCGTAAATGCCAGATGAATGTAGCCGTTGTCGTTTACTATAGATATCATATCCACATTGAAACTAGATCCGGCAACTGCCTGGAAGATCTTGCTGACTATTTCGGTGTTCCCGGGAAGTTTATTAATCGCAATTTTTAGCTGATTCGTGTCTATTGTCGCCCCGGTTACTACAGGCTGTTCAAGCCATTCGGGAAGCCTGTTCACTACTCTCGTACCCCCTTCTTCGCTGAAAGAAGACAAACAGAGGATCTCTACGTTGTACTTCTTCGCTATTTCAACGGATCTCGAATGGAGGACTTTCGCCCCCAAAGCGGCCATTTCAAGCATCTCGTCGTAAGTAATGTACTCTAGCTTTCTAGCATCCTTGTGAAGCTTGGGATCGCAGGTATACACCCCTGCCACGTCGCTGAATATCTCGCAGGGGACCCCTGCCTTGGCCGCAATGGCGACTGCAGATGTATCCGAGCCCCCGCGTCCTAAAGTAGTGAGATTTCCCTCAGTATCGACGCCTTGAAAGCCGGTGACCACTATCACGTCATGATCCTCAAGCTCGGTGTAGACTTTATCGAGATTCAGGTCTGCGATTCTTGCGTTGCCGAAATCTCCTACTGTCGTTATGTCAAGCTGTAAAGCGTTGTGAGAGATTGATTTCACACCCATTCGTATAAGAACCATAGAAAGGAGGGCAGCAGATATCTGTTCGCCGGTCGAAAGCAGCATCGCCAGTTCTCTGGGATCCGGTTCCTCAGAGAGGTTTTCGGCAAGAGAAATCAGGTCGTTCGTAGTCTTTCCCATTGCCGAGACTACCACGATCACCTTCTCGCCTGAATCGACGCGTCCTTTGATTCTCTCTGCAACGTTTCTAATTCTCTCGGCATTCTCGAGCGAAGAGCCTCCGTACTTCTGAACGACCATCTAGTTCTCCTTTATCTCACGGAGTTCTTTGACGAGATTCGTCTTGCTTGCCGTCTTCTCGTCGAACTGCTTTATGACTTTCGCGGGCATTCCTGCAGCAACCGAAAAAGGCGGAACATCCTTCGTTACCACTGCGCCGGCTCCTATGACCGAATTTGCTCCAATCCTCACACCTTCGAGAATAACGGCATTTGCTCCCACAAGCACATTGTCTTCTATAATCACCGGTGTCGCGCTAGGAGGCTCCACAACGCCAGCAACAACGGCTCCAGCTCCTATGTGACAATCGGCTCCAATTATTGCCCTGCCTCCGACTACTACGTTCATATCTATCATAGTTCCTTTGCCAATCACTGCGCCGACATTGAGAACTGCCCCCATCATTATGACGGCGTTGTCTCCAATTTCAACCAGATCACGAATAATCGCTCCCGGTTCGATACGCGCCCTATACTTCGTTAGATCGGCGAGGGGAAGGGCCGAATTTCGAGCCCTGATTTCGATGTGGTGACCAACAATCTTGTCTCTGTTGGCCTCGATCACTCCGCTGATATCTTTCAGATCGCCAAAGAGAATTCCAAAGTCTTTGCCTCCGACAAACTCTACACCCGCAGTCGAAAGGTCGGCCAGATCCCCGGAAATGTGACATATTGCAGGGGTCTTTTTCTTCGAGTCTCTTATCATCTTTATTATCATTTCTGAGTCCATTTAATGACCTCCTCAAAGGAGTAGAACCCCTTTTCTTTACTGGCACAGAACTGAGCTGCCGTAAGCGCCCCGATCGCGAATACTTTGCGGGAGATCGCTCTGTGAGTAATCTCGATAACTTCTCCGTCATTAGCAAAGAAGAGAGTATGATCTCCGGGAACTCCCCCGGCCCTCACTGAGTGAATCGGCAAGTCTCTTCCGGTAGATTCCTTGAGCATCAAAGCGGTACCTGATGGCGCGTCTTTCTTCGCACTGTGGTGCACTTCAATTATCTCGCCTTCGAAGCCTTCAAATAGAGTCGAAAACTCTTTGAGGATCATTCGAAGCAAGTTTATGCCTATAGAGAAATTGAAGCTTTGAACCACAGGGAGCTTTTCGGCAAGCTTTTGCAGATCAGAAATGTCCGATTGACGAAGAGCAGTCGTCCCAATGACCAGACCTGCGCCAAATTGATCTGTAAGATCGATTGTCGTTTTCAAGACTTCACGATTCGAGAAATCAATGATAACCTCAGGTTCGCCATGTCTAAAGATGCCCTTATCATTAACTTCGAGAACGAGTTCGTGGTCCTTAAATACTTCAATAATCTCCTTTCCCATCCGCCCCGAAGAGCCAACGACTCCATACTTCACAGCACTTCACTCGCTTTCATAGCCCTTTCAACAACCATTCGATTTGCATCGGA
>WOZY01000043.1 GCA_011620045.1 Mesotoga sp. | reverse complement strand
TCACAATCAAAAAGATCGGCTACCGGCTCTTCTCGTTCTTCTCGGAGAACGGGGAACCCTTGACGCAAAAGCTGCTCTGACTGACCGATACTGATGTTACTGGAATGTAAATATAGGAGTCCCAAAAAGGCGGAAGAATATGATTCTGAATGGGATCACAGACCAAGAAGATTGGTAAGCTCCTCTTTCCCCGCGAAGCGGGCATTGCGACCTGGCGAGGTCTTCGCCAGCCTTGCGTCCCGGCATGATCTTTGCCGGCAATGCGACCGCCGACGTTCCTCGGCGCCTTGCGTCTAGAGTTTATAGCATCACTTCCTCGCGCTAGCGAGCCTCACTTCTTGCCCCTTCACTTCATTGTATTGCGTAGCGTCACGGCCGTTGCCGGTATTGCGACCCGTGCCGTTCTTGCAAGCCTCGCGTCTAAGATCATTATCTATCGCTCTAAAAACGGGCGGAAGAAAAGGGACTGAACTACTGTAGGGTTCAGTCCCAAATCTGTTCTTGATTTCTGAAGGGCCCAATTCAAAGGTTGTTTTCAGATCATTGTATTGCCAGCCAGCCGTCCTCAACCTCGAAGAGAGCCACCAAATTAACAACTGCTGCATCATTTGGGGACAATGTGAACTTGCGTTCAACTTCCCTTGTGGTGCCATCAGGAAGTATTTCAACTGCAGTGATTTTGTGCCAGGGTCCCGGCGTATAAGCGACTTTTCTCTTACCCTTTTTCACTTCCTCAAGATCCACATTGTCAACAACGACCTTTATTGTGTTTTCAGATTTGTATTCGACACCGTTTATAACTATGTCTTTGTTATCGACGAATATTTGGTGCTCCTTGCCCAATACATAGAGGCCAAAGCCAAGAGCTACTAGAACTACCACAAGGGCGATTCTAATCACGTTTCTTTTCATGCAATCACCCTCCAGTCCCGTCTTCAATTGCTGCCTTGATCGCAGCTTTTGCCCGTCTTCTTTCAGTCTCTTTCTCTACCTGTCTTCTCCAGGCGTAAAGAGCTAGTGAGATTGCGATTATTCCGTATGAGACGAACACTCGGAAGTACTCACCAATTTGAGCCTGACCGAGAAGCTCTTTCCCAGCTCTTGGAGCCACAATGAAAGTGAGATGAAAGAGAGTGATCCCGATAAAGACATTCGGAATAGTTGCTTTGGCAACGGAGGCACCTCCAATGAGAAGCGCAGCTATTGCAAATGTTCCGACCTGATCATGTGAGTTGTAGGTATTAATAGTTCCTATGTTTTGAAGGAAGATGATCTGACCGAAACAGGCGAGTACTGTGGAGATGATTATCGAAAGCGTTCTGGTCCGATCGACGTTTATGCCTGCAGTTGCTGCTACTTGCATATCCTGGCCAACAGCCCTCATGTCTTGCCCGAGTTTTGTTCTAGTAAACCAGAAGACAAAGATACAGAGAGCAGCAATAATCGAAAAGACTCCCAGTGGAATTGAAACGCCGCTGATCTCTACAGACCACATATTGTCGAGCACTTTTCTGACGCTTAGAAGATCTAGGGCATTTCTAACACCGTACCCTCGGGGAAGCAACAACTTATTACTTGAGATTGGAATAACGCTACCCATACCGTACAGGATAGTGAACTGGTAGATTCCGTTGATGAAGAACCCGAGAATCATTGAAGTAACCATCTCCCTACCTTTTGCCCGGTTTAGAATTGTTCCTGCCAGAAGTCCAAGAAGTATAGCAATGGGAGTCCCGACGAGCATCGCAAGGACAATACCCGGGATTCCTACTACTCCCCAATCAAGCATGAATATTAGACCAATCTGACCCGCCATAGCGCCAAGGACTATTCCAAAATTCAGTCCCATACCAGCCATTACAGGTATTAGCAATGATATGACCAGGAAGGAATTTCTTCCAAGTCTAGTAATGATTTCATTTAGGAGGTAATCAGTTGAAAACCCCGACAACGGTACAGCAAATATCAGGAGAATTATGAAGAGTATCGGAACCGCATTGGATATGGCAAATCTTACCAATGGATTCTTTGCGCGTGTTAAGCTCTGATCTTTCATTTTCTCACCTTCATTTTTCTCGTCAAAGCGTATACGATCATACCGTTGGAGACGATTATTCTTATTACCTCGGACATGTCACTCTTAATCAAGTTATTCATGACGGAAGGAGTCATTGTAAGAATTCCCTGGAAAAGGAATGCTCCGATAATGACATTGCCCATAGACGCTTTAGAGACTGAAGCGCCTCCGAGTAACAGGGCCGCTACGGCTGGGAAGGCCATTAGAAGAGGGGCCATGTAAAGCTGGATGAATCCAAAGCTTTGCTCATAGACGAGAATTCCCACCGCTGCTATGATCGTTGATATCACAACAGAGAGGATTCTCATTCTATCAACGTTGACACCGGCAGCCTTAGCGTAAACAGGGTTCGATCCAGCTGCTGTCATTGCAGTTCCCAGCTTTGTCTTGAAGAACGACCAGACGAGCAGCGCTATCAGAGCGAAGAAAAGGATCGTTCCTGTCGGTAGAAAGAAATTCCCTATTCGAACGCTGAGGAAGTTGTTGAGAACCCCCAGCCAGTATCCTTCAACGCTGATTGTTGTCCTAAGTCCCGAACCGCCATATCCCCAAATCATGTTTGGGCTCTTGTATGGCAATAGAAGCCACATCATGCTCATGAACGCGACTGAAGAAAATCCTACGTAAGTTGCAACGACCATCTCGTCGCCCTTCACTCTGTTCAGGAGAAGTCCGTAGAAGAAGCCAAGAATCGCGGCGAAGGGAATGGCTATTCCTATTGCCGTTAGAAATCCTGCAAAGCCTGTAACTCCGAGTTCAATACTGGTAACGGCTCCAATCAATCCCGCTATAACGCCAAGCTGCATTCCGAAGTTCAGTCCGCAACCGGACTGCACCATTGGAACTAGAGAAAGAACAAGAACAGAGTTCATTGCAAACCTGACGATTGTATCGCTTATAGATGTCCCGATACTTATGTTGACAAATGGAGCTATCGCGAACAAGGAAAGCAGGAAGAGAGCAATTATTATTCTGGGCCAGCCGGCCTTTTCAATGAGCTTTCCAATACTCTCAAACACCTGACTTCACCTCTTCCTGTTCACCCAGCATCAGAAGACCAAAGTCGGCTGGGTCAGCAGTAGGCGGAAGAATTCCAAATATCTTTCCTTCATTTACTATGGCAATCCTGTCGCAAATTGAACGGAGCTCTTCAAGTTCAGAAGAAGTCATGATTATAGTTGTTCCGTGTTCTCTGTTTTGCCTTCTAAGGGTCTCAAGGACTACGCTTTTTGCACCTACATCGATTCCTCTGGTGGGCTCAGAAACAAAGAGAAGATCGGGTTCCAGAACAAAGGCCTTTGCGAGACAGACTTTCTGTTGGTTGCCTCCCGAAAGCTCTTTTGCCTCCTGCTTTTCGCTAACACATTTGATTTGCAGCGAATCGACATATTCTCTTGCAACTCTCGATATTTCTTTTTCGTCTCGCCATTTAACCAGTCCTCCCAGGAAATTCTTGATGAACCTTCCCTGGATCTGAATCGCAGTGAACACAATATTCAAATCTATTGGTTCGTCTAGAAGAAGGCCGACGCCCCTTCTGTCCTCAGAAACAAAAGCGATTCCTTTGCTCAAAACGCTAACAGGATTGTTTAGAGGGAGGATCTCACCCTTATAGTGAACTTCGCCTTCCGCAGGGAAGAGACCCATCACTCCGTTTGCAATCCCGAGCTTCCCTTGTCCTGCAAGGCCTCCAATACCGAGAATCTCGCCCTTATGTACTTGAAGGTTGACACCGTTAACCTGTTCTCCAGGCATGTCCACCCAGAGATCCTTTATGTCTAGAACAATTTCGGACTCTTCGCTGTCATTTGAGCGCACAGAAATGGCGTCTTTTATCTCTCTACCGACCATTAGGGAAGCAACCTCTCTCGGAGTGGTCTTGGATGACTCCAGCTCACGAACCACCTGGCCGTCTCTCAATACAACCAGCCGATCAGCTATCTCCAGAACCTCGCTAAGTCTGTGGGTTATGAAGATTATCGACAGACCCGAGTCGGCAAGCTTTCTTGCAGCTTTCAACATAGTGTTGGCTTCTGATTCCGTGAGAACTGCAGTAGGCTCGTCAAGAACTAGGAGCTTGGTTGACTGTCTGTCCATTTCTCTTGCAATTTCAGTAAACTGCCTGTGACCAACCGGCATCTCGCTTACCAGCATATCTGGATCCAGTTGGACTCCAAGCTTCTCGATTGCCTTCACAGCTCTCTTGTGCATCTCTTCTCTATCGAGAGTGCGAAGTCTTTCTCCGAAGACTTCAACAAGGATATTGTAATTGGTGGACTCTCTGTTCAAAAGAATATTCTCTGTTGCAGTGAAACCTGGAATAAGAATGAACTCTTGATGTACCATTCCAATACCGGCTTCAATAGCTTCAAAGGGACTGGCGAAATTTACTTCGTTGTCTTCAAGAAATATCCTTCCCTGGAAGCCGCCCGTCTCGTGAATGACAGATAGTCCGAAGAGGATATTCATTAGGGTCGACTTGCCCGCTCCGTTCTCGCCTACCAGTCCGATAATTTCGCCTTTTCCAACTCTTATGGTCACATCTTTCAGAACCTGATTTCCAAAAAAGTCCTTGCTGATGTTCTCCATCCTTAGCAGATATTGCTTTTCGTCCATGACTTCACCCCAAATACCGAACGTTAGAAATGAGTCAAGAAAAGGGGGGTTGCCCCCCCTCTTGACGTTATTCAGCTTAGAAGTTTAGGAATTTCTCAGGAACCTCTACTTCAGTTATACCCATGTAACCTTTGCCAAATATGTAGGTGTCCTGATAGATCAAGAGATAGTTTTCCTGCTCAATTCCATCGGCATCAACGTAATAGCTTCCATTCCATGCCGCGCCAGGTGTGTATTCAGCAAAAGCAGCCATGACTGCGTCGAAGTCGTCTACTTCGCATTTGCCTTCAATGACATTCTTAGCGTGTTCTGCAAGCGCTGCGGTCGTCGTGTAACCAAGCGAGTAGGCCCATGTTCCCATTCTTCCTGCTCCACCCTTATCGACAACGGCTTTTTCCACCTTGGAGAGAATTGCTGGCCAGTTGCCAGTTTCCTCTTCGGTAAAGGATATACCAAGTGCGCCGGGATAACCCATCAATGGTGAGGGCAGGTCGGCTTCGATGAAATAACCGCCAAGTTCGGCAATTCTCTTGAGAAGAGGTTCTGTGTGGGCATCGTTTGTACAGAAGAATGCTGTTTTTTCTCCATACTCATCAAGCCAGGCGGGAACTTTCTCAAGGATGAACTGCTGTGCACCGGCGATTCCAACGTCACTGACAGGGTCCGGAGAACCCATGTCGATGAATTCAAGACCGAGTTCTTCGCAAGCAGCTCTCATAATGTCTCTTCTCTTGGAAAGAAGTTCGTAAGACATGTGTCTTGGGAATGAGATGTGCATGAACTTCTCTGCGCCCAGCTGCTTGGCCGTGTAGATTATCAGGTAACCACGTGCCAGTGAATCAGCGTTGACTGAAAGGTGAGCTGCATCGGCTAACATTGGGGGATCTTCATGAGGAAGACCGGCGAGAAGAATGATGTCCGGTCTTGTTTCCCTGATTCTTCTGAAGCTCTCAACCGTTCCAGGAATAGCCTGGTTGACAACGATTGCCTTCATTAGAGGATCGTCTGCGAGACCTGTTATCTGTGCAATGACAGTCTCCTGCTCGGACATGAAGTTGTCAGGGTAGGTAAGATGTACGATCATCCCACCGGAAGCAGCGTCTCCATATTTCTTGATCAACGCTTCGGCGCCTCTAAGATCATCTTCGGACTGAGAAACAGTTCCGGTTACAACGCCGATGTGAAAATCAGCGGCAAACATGAAAGCCGCGCTAACAAGAACTACCAGCAGAACTAATAGTGCTTTACGCATTCAAAAAACCCCCTTTTATTAGGAATTCAGGCTGCCCGATAGGCATCCTTTAATCATCATTTCTGTTTGACCGAAATAGAAACCGGATAACCCTGATATCGAAAAGGAAAGCATAATATTTATCGAGACTAGTTTATCACAATTCTGAGTCATTTATGTAATCACTTTGTTCTCCGCTGATCCTAATTCAAGCTGTTAAGAGCCATCTAATCTCTTCTCCTTGTTTGATTCTTTGGTATGCTGGTCTATAATCCTTTTAATGACTGAAATCGTCTCGAAAGTGCTTACTTTCTTTGTGTTAATTGGAATTGGCTTCATATTGAGGAGAACTAATCTGGTTGACGATTTGTTTACAAAGGGAGTTTCCAGATTCGTTCTTTACGTAACTCTTCCTGCTCTGATAGTAGATTCGATGAATTTTGGATACTCTTATGAGGTGTTTTCTAACGCCGTAATATTGTTAATGGCTGGAGGAGTTTTGTATCTGATTCTTTGGTTTGTAGGAGTAGTCTCATCAAGGATTCTTAAGCTCACCGGAGATTCGAGAAGTGTCTTTCTATATGCAGTTCTTTTTGGAAACGTTGCTTACATGGGATACCCCGTTGTCGAGCTAATTATCGGGAATGAGGGTGTTTTTTACAGCGCGGTCTTCAATATCTGGTTCAATGTGCTTACATGGACTGTCGGTGTGCGAATTATGTCACGTGAGGCGGGTTTTTCAACTAGAAGGGCTTTTCTCAATCCTGGAATGATTTCAGTATGCATCGGTCTTATCCTCTTCTTCACTCCATTGAAGCTTCCGCTGTTTCTTGATGAAGCTCTTGCTCTTCTTGGAGAAAGCACAATTCCTTTAGCCATGGTAGTTGCGGGAATTATTTTGGGCAATGCAAAACTCTCCACAATATTGAAGAGCAGGACTGTTATCTTCTACAGCATTGTGAAGCTGTGTGTTGCGCCGGTCATTGTCTTCTTTCTGTTGTCTGTCGTTGAAATGCCCGCTATGGTGGAGAAGATATTGATAATCATGAGCGCAATGCCAGCCGCAGCAAACACATCTATATTTGCAAGGATTTTCGACTCTGATTACGAGCTTTCCTCCAAACTCATTGCATCTTCAACTCTCTTTTCTCTGATAACGATCCCCCTTATCATCTCTTTTCTTGATTGAAATGGCGAGATATTTTCTCTCGCTTTTTATTTGAGTGGTAATAATGCTATTATCCCTCTATAGAAGCCACTAAAAAGAGGTGTAGTCAGTGAAGAGACTTCTTATAGTTTTTGTCTTCATGATTCCCTTAATGCTTTATTCGCGTAGTGTGGGTCTTGTCCTCTCTGGAGGAGGAGCGAAGGGCGGATATGAAATTGGTGCCTGGAAAGCTCTTCTTGATCTAGGAATAGAAATTGGTGGAGTCTACGGCGCTTCGGTCGGCTCCTTAAATGCAGCTGCAGTAGCTCAAGGTGATTTTGACAAGGCCCTCAACCTGTGGAGGAATATCTCCGAAGAAAGTGTCATGAAACCGACTGAGGCTCAGAAAAAGCTGATTGAGGCATACGGTGGAGGAGCTAACTGGAGTTTGGGAGAGCTTTATCAGGGGGCGCTCGACGTGATAAACCAGGGAATAGATGTGACGCCTCTTAAAGAACTGTTGCACTCATTGATTTCTGAGGATGCGGTCAGGAGCTCTTCGATTGACTTTGGGCTCGTAACGTTCAATCTAACCGATCTGAGACCCGAGATGCTTTTCATTGAAGATATTCCTCAAGGGTCTTTGATCGAATATATAATGGCGAGTGCAAATTTTCCCGGTTTCAGGACGGTGGTCATCGATGGAAAAGCCTTTGTGGACGGTGGCGTCTATTCGAATCAGCCAGTCGAGATGGCATTAGAAAGGGGCTTCAGAGAGATCATCCTTGTCGATATTGGTAGAATTGCGCTCAGAGATAGAATCGCTAAACTTCAGGCATTCCTTGCCGACGCGAATCTAATTCATATAAGACCAAGAGTAATGTACGTGAGTACTTTGGATTTCGACGCTGAGGAAACAAGGTTGCAGATAGAAGAGGGCTATCTCGATACGCTCGCTGCTTTTGGCCTTCTGAAGGGTGAGTACACATATATTTTCGAAGATCGAGACGTATTCAAAGATATGTTTGATTCTCTCTCTCATGACGAGAAAATCGCTGCTATCGAGATCGTCAGTGATCTTCAAGACTGTGATGATCCCGACAGGCTCTATTCTGAGTTACTATCATCTCTCGGAAAGATCTACAAGAGTGACGATCCTATGATTGCTCTGGTTGATAGGCTGGCTTCCATTCTAGAAATACCCTCACTTGTTTTGTACAGTATGGGTGAGGTCCTTGATGAGATTAAAAAGGCTTATGCTGATAAGGGGTTTCAAAACCAAGAAGTCTCACCCATACCCTATGGAAAAATGCTTGACTTTGTCCTCTTCTTGCACGATAACAGTGAAGTACCTTCACCTCCAGCAAAATTCGAGATGTTCAAATCCTCGTTCATGATTCTGGAGGGAGTTGAGGAGTGAAAGGATGAAGTGGATTCTGTTGATTCTGATTATTGCGATTATTGTGTCTGGTTGCGTACCAATGGCTCTCATGATGGAACCGGAGATTCTGCAAAGAGGGACTTTGAAACAGGCAGTCGGAATGGATCTACTCGTAGCATTTGATGAATCAGTTGTCGCTCCTTGGAGTTTCCAGTATCTTGCAAGGTTGGGATTGACCGAGTATCTCGAAGGTTCATTGAGAGTGGCCATTCCAAGCATTTTCATCTCCGCACCGGCAGCAACCGTTGAAGCAGGAGCAAAACTTGGAATTCCCGGATTGAGTAAAGCAGCAATTCATATGAGCGGCGGAGTCTTCTTTGGCAAGAAGCCTAGCG
>WOZY01000185.1 GCA_011620045.1 Mesotoga sp. | reverse complement strand
CGAATTCCGTTGAATTGGCGTTTTCATAATGGGAAACGTTTCTTGCAAACTCGATAACCATCAGCTGCATTCCCAGGCAGATACCGAGGATAGGGATGTCTTCCTCTCTTGCCGCCTTAATTACAGCTATCTTTCCTTCAATGCCTCGCTTGCCAAAACCGCCCGGGATGATGATTCCGTCGTATTTTCGAAGCTCATTCTTAATCTGCTCTTCCGTCATCTCTTCGAAGCACTCCGAGTCGATGACGTCGGGTTTGCTGGCACCGCAAAGCGTAATGCTTTCCGAAATACTCTTATAGGCATCGTCCGTTCCAAGATATTTACCTACTATGACTATTCTGGTCGGAACGAATGTTTTCGGATAATTCCAGTCGAACCGCTCCTCTATTTCGAGGTTGAGCCAAGCTGCAATCTTTCTGTGAATCCCGTAAGCATATACGATTCGTGGAACATCGTACACGTTTTCGGAGTCGGGGAAGTTATATACCATCTGTCTGTCGAGACCGCCGAATAGAGCGATCTTGCCAAGCTCGTTCTCCTCGATTGGCAGCTCCGATCTGACGACAATCATCTGAGGCTGGATACCGATTCTTCTCAGCAGCTGAACGGATTGTTGCGTTGGCTTCGTCTTGAACTCATTAGTGACCCGCAGATATGGAACATAGGTCACATGGATGAACAAGAAGTTTTCAGAACCCTCTTCGACCCACAGTTCCCGCACCGCTTCAAGGAATATTTCGCCTTCGATGTCCCCGACAGTACCGCCTATTTCTATCATTATCAGGTCTCCGGGGACTTTCCTGATCCTCGACTTTATCTCATCCGTGACGTGAGGGACCATCTGCACTGTCGCTCCCAGAAAGTCACCCTTTCTCTCCTTGTCAATTATTGACTTGAATACCTGGCCTGCGGTCATGTTGTTCTCTCTTCTCATGTCCTTCCCGAGAAACCTCTCGTAATGACCGAGGTCGAGATCGGCTTCGTATCCGTCTTCGGTAACGAACACTTCTCCATGCTGGTTCGGGTTCATAGTTCCGGCATCCAGATTCAGATACGGATCTATCTTAAGAGTGTTTACCTCGACTCCACATTCCTTCATAACCCTCGCTATGGAGGCGGAGAGGATCCCCTTGCCGATCCCGCTGATTACGCCTCCAGTTACAACTACGTACTTCTTCTTCATCGTCCGCTGTCCTCCACTATCCGAGAAGTTCTCTTATGTACTTTATTTCCAGAGCATGATCCGCATCGTCTCCGGGTGTCTCCAGTAACCACGGTTTCTCCTGAATTCTTTCGTTTGAGAGAAACTCTCTGAATCCGTCCTCCTTGCCGATGTAGCCTTTGCCTATCATTTCGTGTCGATCCTTTGCGGCACCGAGTGGAAATTTGCTATCGTTAAGATGTATCATCTTCAACTTTTCATAGCCAATCTTAGAGTCTATTTCATCGATCAGCTTCAGGACTCCGTCCTTGGTTCTTATCTCAAACCCGGAATCAAAACCGTGGCAGGTGTCATATGTTATTCCGATCCTCTCGGGTTGTGCAGAACCCTCGATTATCATCTTCAGCTCGTCAAAGCTGCTCCCTATATGATTTCCTTTCGCCGCTACATTCTCGAGAAGAAGCATCACATCGCTTTCCTGATTCTCACCAAGCACTATTTCGAGACCTTTCAGTATTCTCTCTACTCCTTCATGCAGCCCCTCTCCAAGATGGCTTCCAGGATGGAAATTCAGATACTTTAGACCCAGGGCGGCTGTTATCTTCATCTCAAGAGAAAGCAGTTTCACTGATTTTTCCCAGACCTCTTCACTGGGAGAGGCGATGTTCACCAGGTAACCGGAATGAACCATGCAATCAAATGGATCAAGCGACTTCTCTTTCATCTCATCGATGAAGCTGGATGCCACCTTCTCCTTTGGAAGTGAGGCTCTCCACATCCTGGGACTGTGCGGGAAGATCTGAAAGGTGTTTCCACCGATTGCCAACGTGTCTTTAGGAACTTTGTCAAAACCCTTTGAAGTCGACATGTGTGCTCCAAGTCTTATCATCCACTTCACCCCGTCATTCTTCTTCGCCAATTCTCAGAATTGCCAGGAAGGCGTTCTGCGGAATCGTTACCTGACCGATCTCCCGCATTCTCTTCTTTCCTTCTTTCTGCTTTTCCAAGAGCTTCATCTTCCTTGTCACATCTCCGCCATAGCACTTCGCCAAAACGTCTTTCCGGAGGGCCTTTATGTCGCTTCTCGCGATTATCCTTCCTCTGGATTTTGCCTGTATGGGAATCTGGAACTGATGCGGAGGAATCAGTTCGCTCAATTTGTCAACGAGTTTCTTTGCAACTTGATACTCTTTATCCACGTGAACGACAAAAGAAAGTGAATCGACGGTCTCTTTGTTGACGAGAATAGTGACTTTCACCAGATCCGATTCACGGTAGCCAAGTATTTCGTAATCCATGGAGGCATACCCTCGAGAAATGGCCTTCATCCTGTCAAAGAAGTCAAACATTATCTCTGACAAGGGCGCCTCAAAACGCATCACAACACGGTTCTTTCCGGCGTTTTCGACCGCCTTGAAGTCTCCTCTCTTCTCGGAAGTGATGAAGCCAATCAAGTTCCCCATATATTCCGAAGGGGTGATTATCGAGAGATCTACGAAGGGCTCCTCGACTTTCAAAAATTCTCCGGGCTCAGGGAAACTTGCGGGATTTGTTATCTCGATAATATTCCCGTTTTGAGACGTTACTCTGTAGACGACGTTTGGAGCTGTCAGAATACAGGCTATTTCAAACTCTCTTTCAAGCCTCTCCCTTACGACATCCATATGAAGCAGGCCGAGAAAACCCACCCTGAAGCCAAAGCCCAGCGCCGGAGAGTTTTCTGGCTCGTAAACCAGTGCGGCGTCGTTCAATTTGAACTTGTCGAGCGCCTTTCTCAGCTCGTCGTAGTACTCTGGCATCCCCGGAAACATTCCGGCGTAGACCATCGGCTTCGCCTCTTTGTAGCCTGGAAGGGCTTCACCCGTCGGATTATTTGCAGAAGTGATCGTGTCGCCTATTTTCGCGCTCGATACGTCCTTTATAACTGCAACGATGTAGCCCACCTCACCTGCATCGAGAGAATCGGTCTTTTCCATTTGAGGAAGGAAGTATCCCACTTCAACAACTTCGAAGGTTTCACCGGAGGCCATCATCTGTATCTTGTCACCCTCTTTGACGCTTCCGTCAAAGATCCTCACGTGGACCACGACTCCTCTGTACTTGTCGTAGATCGCGTCGAAAATCAAGGCCTTGAGAGGAGCTTCCAATGTGCCCGAAGGAGCCGAAACCTTCTTCACCACCGATTCCAGAATCTCTCTTACGCCCTGCCCGGTCTTCGCACTGGCCTGAAGGCAGTCTTCTGGTGCATAGCCAATCAAATCGACGATTTCCGCTAGAGTCTCTTCGATGTTTGCATTCGGAATGTCGATCTTGTTAAGAACGGGGATAAGCTCCAGATCATTCTCTATCGCGAGATAGGTGTTCCCTACCGTCTGAGCCTCGACTCCCTGAGAGGCATCCACCAGAAGTATTGCGCCCTCGCAAGCCGCAAGGCTTCTCGATACTTCGTAGTTAAAGTCGACATGGCCCGGCGTATCTATGATATTGATTTCGTAAGTAAGACCGTCTTCTGCAAGATAATTCAGCTTCACGGATTTGGATTTGATCGTTATCCCTCTTTCTCTCTCGATATCCATTGAATCCATGAACTGATCCTGCTTGTGTCTCCTGTCGACTGTGTCGGTTATATCCAGTAGTCGATCCACGAGAGTTGTCTTGCCGTGGTCGATGTGAGCAATTATCGATATGTTTCTTATGCGATCTCTGTTATACATTAGAACTCCCTCCTGCCGATCAAGGATGATTCTATCACGGCGCAGGTTAAGCAAGTTGAGTTAAACAGAAAGGACCGAGAACATCTCCAGAAAGAATGCTGGATGTGTCCTCTCAACTTCGGAAAATCTAGTTTAGTCTATCACTGAAAGCGAAGTCAGTCGCCCCAACGTCAAAACTGGCCGGTGAGCTCTTTCAAAAACGTCGGGAGAGCAAACGAGGCCCTGTGAATCTCAGTATTGTAATACCTCAACGGCGCCTCGAAATCAAGCACTCTATCTTCATCGTAATCTTCCAGTGGGTCGACCTCTTTCGAACCGATGGTGTAGGTCCACATTCCGGAGGGATAAGTAGTCATGAAGCTAGTGTACATCTTTGAGACAGGGAAAACAGAGGAAATTCTATTATAGGCAATAGCCACCCATCCCTTGTCGTAGAAAGGATCCTCGGTTTCGGCACAGAAGATCCCATCTTTTCTCAGAGCCTTGTAACAGTTTGAATAGAACCCTTTGGTGAAGAGATGACCTCCCTCACCGGCCGTCGGATCGGTAGAATCGACAATAATTACATCAAAGTAATCCTTGTCCTTTCTGACAAAGTCGGCACCGTTTTCATTTATTATCGATGCCTTCGGGTTGTCCAATTCGACAGACATTTCCTTGAGGTGAAGTTTCGCAGCATCGATCACATAGGGATCTACTTCACAGAGAATCGCTTCCTCTACCGAGGGGTGTTTGAGAACCTCCCTCAGGCTTCCCCCATCGCCGCCTCCGATTATCAAGACCCTCTTCGGGTCGGGGTGAGAGAAGAGCGGTACGTGAACCAGCATCTCGTGATACATGAATTCATCGGCTTCAGTGAACATAGTTATGCCATCTAAAACAAGAACCATCCCAAACTCGGGATGCTCGAAAATATCTATCCTTTGAAATGGACTCTGAAATGAATAGACGAGTCGCTTCATTTTCATGAAAAGTCCTGCGTTTCCTCCCGTGTAATACTCCATGTACATAAGATGATTCAGTGTTCTCAGCTCTCTATCTTCCATTTCTTCACCTCCAGATTATCAACACAGTTATCTCAGCGATCTCGAGCGACACCAATGTTTATTCAATCTTACTCCAAATCATCTATCGTCTAATGCCATCAAGTGCCAGACTATGCTGGCAATGAGGCCAAATGATTCTATCACTTTGATTTAGGAGGAGTCAAACTTGTGTAATACCATTTCCAGAGGCTCATTTGACAACTGTGTTGATTTTCCACACTCTTCGTCATTCGGTCGCATCCTAATGGTAGAATTAGGAGTAAAGACTTTCCCTGACAGGAGGCCTTCGAATGTTCTTAAGGCAAGACATGGGTATTGATTTGGGAACTGCCAACACTCTGGTTTATGTAAAGGGCCAGGGCGTAGTGACAAATGAACCCTCAGTTGTTGCAATTGATGTGAATTCCGGAAAGATCCTTCAGGTTGGCCTGGAGGCAAAAAGAATGGTGGGGAAAACGCCGGCCAGTATCATTGCTACTCGCCCGCTGAAGGACGGAGTAATTGCAGACTACGATATTGCGCTTGCCATGCTGAAGTATTTCATGGGGAGAGCGACTGGAAGGCGGAGCTTTGTCAAGCCGAGAATAGTCATCGGAGTGCCTTCGGGAGCGACGGAAGTTGAGAGAAAGGCAATTGTCGATGCAGGAATGGAAGCCGGAGCAAAAAAAGTCTTTCTCATCGAAGAACCGATGGCATGTTCAATCGGCGCCGGCCTTAATGTTGAAGAACCGACCGGCAATATGATAGTTGACATCGGCGGAGGGACAACCGAGATAGCGGTGATCTCTCTGGGAAGCATAGTCTTGAGTCAATCAATAAGGGTCGGCGGAGATCAAATGGATGACTATATCGTCCAGTACATCAAAGAGAAGTACAGACTCATGATCGGCGAAAAGACGGCGGAGCGAATCAAAATGGAGATCGGAAATGTTGTCGAAACCGAGGAAGCCGATAGCACTTACGCTGAGATTGTGGGGCTTGATCTCAATTCGGGACTGCCAAGAAAGATATCTGTTTCAGGCGCAGAGGTCCGCGAAGCGATTGTCGAGCCGGCTGCTAGAATCGTAGAAGCGGTTAAGCTCACGGTGGAGAACACACCTCCCGAACTCATTTCAGATATCGTTCAAGGCGGCATAGTTATCGCCGGCGGCGGTTCTCTCCTCAACGGAATGCAGGAATTGATCCAGAGAGAAACCGGTATTACGGTTGTGATCGCCGACGATCCCTTAACCTGTGTAGCTAGAGGGGCCGGTCAGGTTCTAGAGAGAGTTTCTATACTTGAAAGACTTGAAAAAGGCAACTTGAGATAGGGAGAGGCTTCTCAGGTGAAGTTCGATGAAGCGGCGGTAGTAATCCTAATGATTTTTCTTATCCTTTTATCATTGCTGGAAGTAACGGGAATGAACAGAAGGGCGTCCGAAATATTCGATGGTGCGGCCTTGCCTTTGATAAACATAAGGGTAGACGTCGAAAACTTCTTTAGAGCAGTCTTTCAAACAAGGAGTATAGATCGGGTCATCAGGGATCTCAATAGATACGCAGATTCTTTCGCCGACAGGTTCGAATTTCCGATACCAATGAGAGTCGCCTTCTTCAGCTTCGAGAGAAACAGCATGGCTATCATGACAACCGACAGGAGAGCGTCTGAGGGTATTCCCGTTGCCTCGGTTTTTTCTTCAACAATCTATGGCATAGTGAAGAGCTCGAACGAAGGTTATCTACTTGTTTCACCCTTGACATCTCCCGGCGTAAGGATTTCAGCCTCAGTTGACAGAGAGGGAAAGGTTGTCGAAGGGGCCGTCTACTCTAGCGCGGGCAGACTGTATTTCTCGACTTTCGATCCTTATTATCTTAACGAAGGCGATCCTGTAAGAATCGCCCCTACGGTTCCGGGATATGGATACTACAAGGCTATGAATCTTGATCTGATCGGCGAAATCGCCGGTCCCCACGGAAGCGATTATCTTGTGAAGTCCCCCAATGTCTTCGGCGACTACTTCGTCTATCTGGAGTGGCTGGAATGATCTGGCTTTTTCTGATAATTCCGGCTCTTTACCTGGATCTTGGATTCGGAGATCTGCTCCCTCTGTACCCGGCTTATCTAACGTTGCTCGTCTTTCTTCCGACGAGGAATATCCCCTTTGCCCTTTCACTTGCTCTGCTCCTGTCCTGGATAGTCGGAGTGGCTCTCTCCGGGATCGGTATGGTTATTGCCCTTGCAGTTATCGTTACCTTTTCCACGATGGCGATCCATGGCCGCTACAGGACACCGAGTTTCGGTAGCCTCACATCGGCTTTGCTGGGACTTGCAGGAGTCTTTTTCGCAGGCACCGGCTTTGGCGTTCTAATTCCTTTTTTCATAACATTTCTTGTCCTTAGGAGGTTGAGTATTGAGGACTAAGAGATTCGATCTTTTCTTCGTGCTTTTTCTTCTCACGATCGGTTTTTTCATATACAAACTCTACGACTACCAGATAGTTAATTCCGAGAAGTATGCCGCACAGGTCGAAAGTATAAGCCACCGGTCGATTTTAACACTGCCCCCAAGAGGGATGATTCTCGATCGAAACGGGATTCCTATTGCATGGGACGCGCCCTACCATAGAATACAGAAGAAAGTGGTCTTTCTTCCGGAGGATCTGAAGAGAATGATAATCGACTCATTCGACAGCAGGGAAAAAGCTGAAACACTTATTAAGCGGCTTGAGATCTTCGGCAGTGTCGAGACAAGCCTTCCCGCTGCAGTAGCAGAAAGCCTCAAGAACTACCCTGAACTGGAGGTCTCCGAGAGAGTAATCAGGTATTATCAGGACAATCCCGGGATAGCACATGTTGCGGGCTATATTAAATCTGACGGAGAGCCTGTTATGGGAATCGAGAAGCAATACAATGATCTTCTGAGAGGAACTCCAGGCGAGAAGCTGATACGTGTCGATGCACTGGGAAGACAGATCAGTCTTGAGGGCGAAAGACCACCCGTTGCTGGAGAAGATCTGAAAATCACGATTGACTCCCAGCTCAGCAGGTACATTTACGATCTAATAGACGAAACGGGAAAGAGCGGCGCTGCAGTCGTTATGAAAACCGACGGAGAGGTTCTCGCTCTCGTCTCGGTGCCCAGCTTCGAGAACATGTTTTTCACTAGGGGAATTTCGACCAGAGATTGGGAACGGCTTAATTTGGATCCTTCGAGACCCCTGGTCAATAGGGCTCTGACTCCCTTCTCGCCAGGCTCCGTAATCAAGCCGTTCATTGCCATGGTGGCCCTGGCTGATGGAACAGACAGCACAAAAGAGATCGACTGCGGGGGCATCTTCCAGTACAAAGACAGCCAGGGAGTGGTTCAGGGAGTCTACAGAGATTGGAACCTTTATGGACATGGAAAGACCAATCTCAGGAAGGCCATTACCGTTTCCTGTAACGTCTATTTCTACCAGCTTGGACTGGAACTTGGAATCGAAGCTCTCGACAGATACGCTAGAATCTGGGAGGTCTTTGAATCTACCGGCATCGATCTACCTGAAGAATCGGTAGGACTAATGCCGTCGCCCTCGTGGAAGCGCGAGAACCTTGAAGAGAGCTGGTTCCCCGGAGACACGATCCAGATCTCAATAGGACAGGGATATCTCAGTATCACTCCTCTGCAACTGGCGAAAATGACCGCGGAGATCGCGATGAGGGGCAAAGAAATCATCCCCTTCATCGGTTCAAGGCATGAGAGTGACAGGGTGCCAATCAAGCTGGGAGACAGCGACTGGGATCTTATTATCGACGCAATGGGAGATGTCGTTAGCAAGGGAGGAAGTTCGGCCGATGCGGGAACCGCTTATTCCTCTTTCAGAGATTTCGCAGAGACGGCCGCGGGAAAGACCGGAACCGCGGAGCAGGGAGGTTCAAAGCCTACCCACTCCTGGTTCACGGGATTCATGCCTCTTCACGAACCTGAGATCGTTGTTACGGTATTCGTTCATGAGGGGGGCTACGGATCGGGATTGGCTACCCAGATATCGAGAAAGATCATGGATTACTATATTGAAGAATATGC
>WOZY01000013.1 GCA_011620045.1 Mesotoga sp. | reverse complement strand
GCACATTCCAGTACCGTCCACCATTATCGGATTCAGCGACACCCAGCAAGGTATGTCATTCTGGGAAGCGAGAAGAGAAACGAATTTCATCATAACCATCGGACCGATTGCCCAAATCGTGACCGGTGAATAATCTGTGATTACTTCTTTGAGCGGGTTCGTAACGGTTCCCTTAATTCCGATAGAGCCGTCATCGGTAGAGAGGTATAGCCTGTCAAGAAAGGGCCTGAACTCGTCGACCATAATCAGATGATCCTTGTTCGCGGCCCCAAGTATACCGATTACCTCGTTTCCGGCAGCTTTGAGTGCTCTGGCAACGGGAAACAAAGGAGCTATTCCCACTCCTCCACCAACAACACAGACCGTTCCAAGTTTCTCGATCTCGCTGGGATTTCCAAGAGGGCCAACTATGTCGGCCACGGATTCTCCCTCGTGCATGGCACAGAGCTTATAAGTACTCTTTCCAACGGCTTTCACTATTACTCTTACCTTGCCTTTTTCAGTCGATGCTATCGTGAGAGGAATTCTTTCACCAAACTCGTCTATCCTTATTATCAGGAACTGACCGGGTTTTGCATATCTGTAGATATCTGGATGAGAAAGCCAGATATCATACGTATCGGGAGCAATTCTTTTCTTCGAGAGAACTGCGTACATTCAATCACCTCATTTTAATGATATCAGAATCTTCATCACAATATAGAAGTTATGAAACCTAACTACAACTCTAAAGTGGAGAGATTCAGTAACTGAACTGCCAGCTCTTCTTCCCTTAGAAGAAGTCAACATAATATCATGTTAGAATTATTTAAAATAGTAAGGAGTTCTACACTCTTGTTTCTTCGATCGAACTCTTTTTTCTCTATACAGCGCTTTCTCTAATTCTGAGCCAGGATTGTACGTCCGTGAACTTATGCACTAGATCGTCGAGAACCTAATTGAAAACCGACCCAACGATGTCCGCTTTTCGGGACTATCGAGACAGGAGCTCCAGTAGTAGACAATCAGAATTCGATGACTGCCGGGCCTCGGGGCCGATGTTGCTTCAGGACGTATGGTGTCTGGAAAAACTCGACCACTTCGACAGAGAAGTAATACCCGAACGGAGAATGCACGCAAAGGGCTCTGGTGCCTTCGGAACATTCACAGTAACCCACGATATTACGAAGTACACAAAAGCCAGTCTCTTCTCGGAGATAGGCAAGATGACGGACATGTTCGTAAGGTTCTTCACGGTTGCCGGAGAAAGGCGCCGCCGAAGCCGATGCAATAATCGCAAAGGACCGCGAAAGCCACCAGGGCGATCTATTCGACAGCATCGAGAAGGGTGAGTTCCCCAGATGGACCATGTACATTCAGGTAATGACTCTTGAACAGGCCGAAAAGATGCCCTACAATCCCTTCGATCTTACAAAGGTTTGGTACAAGGGAGAGTTCCCGTTGATAGAGGTTGGTTACTTCGAGCTGAACAAAAATCCCGAGAACTATTACCTCGACGTCGAACACGCGGCGTTCAATCCGGCGGATATCGTTGCCGGCATAGGCTTCTCGCCGTACAAAATGCTGCAGAGAAGGCTCTTCTCCTACGGGGACGCTCAGCGATATCGACTGGGAGTCAGTTACGGTCAGATTCCAGTAAACAGACCGCGATGTCCTTATGACAGCTATCACCGGGACGGTCAAATGAGGGTGGACGGACAATGCCGGAAGCACACTGGGTTATGAACCCAACAGCTACGGCGCCTGGGCCGACAACTGGAATTTCAGCGAGGACGACGATGATTACTACACTCAGCCAGGTAAGCTTTTCAACCTAATGACTCCCTAACAGCAGCTTGTCCTCTTTGAAAACACGGCAAGAAACATGGGCGATGCTCCTAAGAAAACAAAGATAAGACACATCGGAAACTGTCTGAAAGCCGACACCGCTTATGGAGCAGGTGTAGCCGAGGCGCTCGATATCTCTCTGAATGAAGTAAAGTAATAAGCAACGGATTTGGTTATATGAGAGGCAACTCGTGGGCTGAAAAGGCTCCTGCTCTTAATTGCAGGATCAGCATCCCCCGTTCTTGGAGTAGCGGGAATAGTTCTTCCTTTGCTATTTGAGGAGCTCTGAAAAGCTTTAAAGATGACTGATCGGCCCAGGCTCTTCGGCGCATATATCTACAGCTATCTCCATTTCCGCACCAGGAGAGCAAGAAACATTGCCCTTCTATTGCTTTGGTCCACTCTCACCTTGACAATGATACTGATATCCAGTACTGCCGTCACACTTATCCTCATCGGAGTTGGCTCGGCCGTTTCCATTCATCTGTTGAAACTGAAGATACTGACAGCCGAGATGCTTGAAAAAGTTAGGGAGGACCTAAAGAATCCAGAGATGATCGACAAATACCCCGGCTCAAATGACTGAGGCAACTCCAAAACGCCGGTGCTTTCTTTACATTTGAAAGGCCATCGAGACATTCAAAGGCTTTTCAGGTTTGCAAGATGAATTAGACATATACTGTCTGATCAATTTCCAGATAACAAGGGTCTTTCAAATCAGCATTACTCTCCGGAATCACGAATCTCTTCGAGGCTTCTACCGCTCTTTACCGAATCGGGTTCGGTGGCTGTCGGGTTTCTCCGCGCGTCGGCCTCCTCGTCATTCATCTTCACAAGAAGCCATCTGGCTTTGCTGCCTTTACCGGTTCTTATGAGAGCATAACCGCCTTTCAGCTTCCGGCCTTCGAGCCATATTATGATATGCCCGTCTTCTATCTGCTTTGACAGAGGATTCGAGTCAGGGTCTTCCTTCAGATTTCGATAGCTTCCCCGGTCCCATAGAAGGACCGTGCCTCCTCCGTACTTCCCTTCGGGGATATTTCCCTCGAAATCGCCGTATTCAAGGGGATGGTCTTCCGTGGGAACGGCCAGCCTCTTTTCCGATGGATCTGTTGAGGGCCCTTTGGGAACCGCCCATGACTTGAGAACTCCATCGACTTCTATTCTGAAATCGTAGTGAAGCCTCGAAGCAGCATGCTTCTGAATGACGAATACCGGCCTCTCTTTTGACCATTCAACAGAGGTCTCTCTTCCATCCGGTTCCGATGTCTTGCTGAAATCTCTCTTTTTCACGTATTTGTCTAGTTTCTCTTCTCTTTCGTTCACTGTTCACCTCCCGATATGGCAACGTACGTGAAAGCTGAAGTACCACACCATTGAACGGAGGATATTCGGCTTAATTATACCAGCCGGAAATCAGGGGTTTTTGAAAGGCCGAAGCTCCAACAACTCACGTCTTGAGAATTACCGTCCGTCGCTCGAACTCATGGAACAAGATCTTTGATCTTCCCTTCGTCTTTCATCTTTCTGGCGAGATAGATGAATGGCGTATCTAGAACGGCAACAACCCATTTTAGAATATAAGTGGACCAGAATATCTGCCACCAGACACCGGTCGAAAAGACTCCCGCAAAGGCTATGATAGTGAAGACAGCCGTATCTATCAATTGCGAGATCATGGTACTCGCGTTGTTCCTTATCCAGATGTGCCGTTTGTCGGGGAACCTCTTCTTCCAGAAGTCATATGCCCAGATGTCGTGCAGCTGGGAGCACCAGTATGCGGCAAGGCTCGCAAGAGCGATACGAGGAAGGAGACCAAATACCACTGAAAGGTGTTCTTGCGAAAAGTCCGAAGGGTGGGGCTCGAAGGCGAGCGCAATCTGCATTATTAAAGTAACAGATATTAGAGAGAAAAATCCGACGTAGACGGCCTTCCTGGCCTCTTTCTTCCCATGGTTTTCCGATAGGATGTCTGTAGCGAGAAAAGAGGTCGCATACACAATATTGCCGAGAGTGGCGGCCATCCAGAAGAGAGAGACGGTCTTGATCACCTGAACGTTAGCTATTATCGCGGCAATGGCGACCCATACGTAAAGGCCCGTCTTTCCCCACCACCTGTATGCTACGGTAATCAAACCGAAGTTTACTACCAGCATTACAAACCACAGAATTTCATTCATCTATATCTCCTTCTTCACATGATCTCGGAAACCTTGAAGTGCCCTTCCGCATTGTATCGTATAAAAGCTCTTGAAACCACTCCTGTATATTTTGGTTGATCTCAGACCGAGAAGACGGGATTGCATTTGACAATGCAAGGAGAAAACTCCATTAGAAGCGGGAAGAGGCCATTGAGACTCTTCCAAAAAGCGGCGTGACCGAGTTGTCAAGAATCCACTGTTACCATCAGGATCTCGCGCGGCCCCGGCGTACCCCTCCATATACTCTCTATAGCGCTACCGGATGAGTAATTCAATCGCGGTTGACAAGATCCGATGATCTCGGCTCTTCCGAGATCTCCTCGATCTCCCCCAGTTTTTCCTTGACCTCGGTAAGTGCTTCTATCTCCCTAACCTTGGGAAGCAGCCTGCTTTCGAAAGAGCCTACGCCATCATTGTAGGCCCTTACAGCGTTCTTAAGATGGCCCTGTAATCTGTTGTAATGGGAAAAAAAGACTCCGAATCTTTCGTACAGCTCCTTAGAGGCTTGAACTAGCCGCTCTGCGTTTTCTGTGAGACTGTACTGCTGCCATCCATAAGCAACGGACTTGAGCAACGCAACGAGATTGACCGGAGAAGCGATCAGCACCTTTCTTGAAACGGCATATTCGAAAAGTTCAGGATCTGCGAGAAAAGCAGCGTTGATTGCCGACTCCAGAGGAACGAACATGACAACAAAATCGGCCGTTCTACTGAAGGCTTCCGAGTATTTCTTGCCGGCTAGCCTGTTCACAGTATCGCGTACATTCTTCGCGTAGTTCCCCATGAGATGCTTTCTAAGAGATTCGTCTTCTTCTTCCAGCGCAGTCAAATAACTGTCCAGCGGTACTTTAGCATCAACGGGAATGAAGGCCTCATTAGGCAACTTCACTATCATATCTGGTCTGCCGTTATCGATAGACTCCTGTTCCACGAAGTCGACATGTTCGGTCATCCCGCTGAGCTCAACAATGCGGCGAAGCTCTATCTCCCCCCAACGACCGCGTGTCGATCTGTTCCTCAATGCGCTCTTGAGATCCGTTACTCCCTGCCTGAGGTCGGTGTTTGCTTCGGAAAGCATTTTCAACTGCTCCTCAAGAGCTTTATAAGCTCCTTCTCTTTTCGATTCAAGCTCTTTCACATTTTTCTCGAGCTTTTCAAGATTGTCTCTTACCGGGCTGACAAGGCTTTCAAAATCCTTCTTCTGGCTTCCCCAATCTTCTTTCTGAAGTTTCAGGAGGCCCGAGAACTTGTCGTTTGCCTGTCGGATGAAGTTTTCAGTGCTGGAATTAAGAACATCCGAGGAAATAGCTTTGAAAGTCGCTTCAAGTTCCTCTTTGGCAGACGTCAGCCACTCGAGCTTCTCATTTCTATCTGAGACATCCCTTTCGAGATCCTTAAGGGTGAGCTGTAGCTCCTGGTTCTTCTTGATGCTCCGGGATAATCTTCTTATGGATGCAATCGGGAAGAGAAAGGAGACAAGTGTAACTGTTGACAGAATTATCAGGGCGATAAGCATACTTAACCCTCCATCCGTAAAGAAACGGTCTATCCGCCATCAAATGTAAATCATAAAAGACAAATAAACGAATGAATACCTAAATATTATAGCAATTCATCTCCTTGCCGCCAAAATAGGCAAAAAAGCTTGAAAGAGATAGAAGCGGGAAATAATTCCTTTGATTCGTCTTCTCCATCAGTTAAACGCCGATCCCCATCGACGCAAAAAAGCAATGAACCAATCAAGAGACGAGTCTTCTTGCCAGTTCGACTGCTCCCGAGCTGTCTGGAGAATAGCCGTCTGCCCCGATCTCTTCGGCGTAGGTCTGGCTGACAGGGGCCCCGCCTATCAAGACCTTCACATCGTCACGAATGCCTGCCTTCTTAAGTTCTTCAATCACTCTGGGCATATTCAACATAGTTGTCGTTAACAGAGCGGAAATAACAAGAATATCCGGCTTCGCGCCTTTAGCTGCCTCAACGAACTCTTCGGGCTTCACATCGACGCCGAGATCGATTATCTCAAAGCCCGCTCCCTTGAGCATCATACAGACGAGGTTCTTTCCAATATCGTGGAGATCGCCTTCTATGGTACCTGCAACCACCTTCCCGATCTTCTTGACCCCTCCGCTTACAAGAAGCGGTTCGATAAGGTCCATACACTGATTCATCGCCTTGGCCGCAACAAGGACCTCGGGAACGAAATACTCGCCCTCCCTGAAGAGCTTTCCAACTTCGTCCATCCCGGGGATAAGCGCGCTATCCAGGATTTCCTTCGCGCTTAGGCCTTCCGCCAGAGCCTCTTCAGTGGCTACCCTGGCCTCTGCTGGCATTGTCTCGATTATCGCGTTCCTAATTTTCTCCAAACTTTTCATTTTCAACCTCCCGCACAGTTTTCTATGTTCAAAGAGCTAGTCTAAAAAGCGTTAACCCAAAAGATTTCTTCAACGCTTTTCTCCAAACAGTCTATCTATTACCTTTTTCACGGTAGTGACACCGCTTATTCTCTGGACCTCGCTTCCGCAAAAGGCGAACCCGTTTTCCAGATCTCCCTTGCAGGCATTCATAAGTGCATCCGCAATGCAATAAGGCGCTTCTCTGTAATTGCATGTCTTTATGCACTGATACGAGCATTTGAAGGGCTTTCTTTTTCCCTCTTCGACATCTTCTATGAACTTGTTCCTGATCGCTCTTCCAGGCATTCCTACAGGGCTCTTGATAATTGTGACATCTTCGCTGCGCGCATCGACGAATGCCTGCTTGAACCTGTAGTCTGCATCGCATTCTTGCGTGGCCACAAAGGCAGTTCCTACTTGAACTGCGGAAGCTCCCAGCTTGAAGGCTTTTTCGACATCATCTCTGTCGAATATTCCTCCGGCCGCTATCACAGGTATATTCTTGCCAGTATCCCGTTTCACTTGATCCACAAACCTTCTAATCTCTGGTACCGTCTTTTCGAGAGAACTCTCTTCAGAAAAGATCTCCTCGATTCTGTATCCGAGGTGGCCGCCCGCCTTAGGTCCCTCCACAACGAAGCCGTCGGGGATGTACTTGTACCTGCCAAACCATCTCTTGAATATTACGGTCGCAGACTTGAGAGACGAGACTACTGGAATAATGGCCGTTTCTGATCCTTCATCGAGATAAGATGGTAGATCTAGAGGTAGTCCCGCGCCAGAGATGATTATATCTATCTTCTCCTTCACGGCCGTTGCCACCATTTCTGCGTAGTTTGTGAGTGCCACCATTATATTTACTCCCAGAACCCCTTTAGTCTTCTCCCTTGCCCTTCTTATGGTATTCTTGAGGCCATCGATGCTTGCCTGCCTGAAGTTCTTTCTGTAACCGTCAACCGTCATACCGATACCTGCCGTTCCAATAACCCCTATTCCGCCTTCAGAAGCAACGGAAGCGGCCAGGTTGTCCAGAGAAATTCCTACGGCCATCCCTCCCTGAATAAGGGGAAGCGATGTTTCATGGTTCTTTATCTTGAAGATTTCTATGTCGTCACATCCTCTCGATGCCTAGAGTGTGCATGATTCATAATAACCTAATTTGATGACCAAACTATTCTACTTTGAAAAGAATTCGATTAAGTCGTCTGCCAATTACTTTTTTTGTCCATTTGCCCCATCCTTACTCCGATGAAAGATCGCAGAGAAACCTGTGAATCTCCACCATAGCCAGTGTATCCATCTTGCAGTACTCTAGCATATCTCTTCTTATTCTCTCTACCTCTGACTCTCGGTAATTTCCCAGAGCCATATTCACGAAAACATAACGAGCATCGTCACCGTTATGGATAAAAAGCCCCTCATAACCAATACCTTCTACAAGTACGGGAAGAAGCTTTTTGATTGAGAAGCTTCCCCCGAAGTCGGGATGATATATGTGATCTTTGACAAGGAGTTCTGAATCCACAAATATCTCCGAGAAGGAGATGAGCTGCTCTGAAAGCTCTGGATAATCTTTGTATCTGTTCGACAGCCATCTCAGTATATTCCTCTCAACGGAAGCATGGTGCGCCATAAGTGTTCTGCAGTCCTTGAGGTCCTCAACCAGCCTTTTGGCGAGCAGGAGACTCTCATCCCTCGATGGATTGTTGAAGAGAAACTCCCTGTGTTCCAGGGCGCCGGAGGCTTCCCTTCGAATGTGCAGTGAATATTGATACGGGATCCCCTCATAGGGAGCCAGGTCATCGTACAGGGGGATAACTGAGGCGGCAGTCTCGAAATCGAGATAACCTATTGGATACTTGAGACTATTCAGCTTTTCTCGCAGCTTTTCGGGTTCGTCAAACACTATCCTTCCTGACTTAGTTCCGCGAAAGACCCTTTGTAGAAGTGGTTTGTCGCCAAATACCTCTTGAGGAAGCTGTTCTAGATAGAAGTATCCCTTCTCGATCAAAGCATCTGTCTTGTCGACGCCCAGTCTAGGAAGCTCAAAGATGCTAAGTCTCCTATCCAGACTGAAGCATCTTCGAAGATGCTCACAGTCTCTGCATTTGTACCCCAATGAGCCGGAAGGGATCAATGTTGAAGCCAGAATAACTGAGGCAAGTTCAAGTTTGGCCGTTATCTCGATTTTCTGCTCCGAGACCTCTCCAGTGACGTCTATTATCTCAAAGAGCTTCCGGTTATCGTCCCCCTTACGATACATTCTTGAGACCATTATCAAGCAGGCTTTTTTGACTCTGTAACCCAACTTTTCTATGACAGATACCGTGTAAGAAAGATCCCTTATGTAGTCCTTTGTGTTCGATGAACCGGCAAGACTGGACTTGACCTCGAAAACATGCAGTTCCTCGCCCTCTTTTTTCACAACATCCGCCCTTGAGACGAAATCGCCGCTTATGAAAGCAGGTTCAAAAAGAGTTACGGACTGCCTGTCGCCGATAATCCGTTCGGTTATGAAGGATGCCTCAAATGGATCCACTTCCTCTATCAGAATACCTTCAGGAAAGAGACTTCTAGCCCTTCTGCCGATATCGAGGCCTTCTTTCATCCTGAAATCCTCTGCGATGGTCGGCGTGAATTTCCGAGGTTCATTCCTCTCGATCCATCCCCTGACAGGGCAGTAATCG
>WOZY01000303.1 GCA_011620045.1 Mesotoga sp. | reverse complement strand
TCGAGAGATCGAATACCCTGTCGTAACTCGCATCAATTGCAAGAATCTTTGAGCCATAAACCTGGAGCTGAGTAATCTTTGCTATCGGCGCCGTGGCAGGCACGAATATCACGCTCTTCATACCGGCCACGGCAGAAAGCCCGGACAGAGAACTTGCTGCGTTTCCAGTTGAGGCACAGAAGATCGTGTCGAATCCCTTCGCTTTAGCCTTTGCGACCGCGATTGTGCTCGCTCTGTCTTTGAAAGAGGCCGTCGGGTTTCTTCCGTCGTCCTTCACAAAAAGCTCAGCCACCCTATACTTTCTCGCAAGAGAATCGCTTCTATATAGCGGAGTGTTTCCAACTAGAAGCTCCGGAGGATCGACCTCTTCTTCAAAGGGCAGCAGAAAGTCGAAAGCCCAGATTCCCTTTTTGTGAAGCGGTAATGAACTGGATCTGTATTGCTTTCTCACCTGCTCGAAATTATAAACGACTTCCAGTGTTCCTCTTCGCTCACCGCAATCAGGGCAGTAGTAATCCACTTCATCTTCCGTGAACTCCTTGCCGCAAGTGACGCACTTTAGAAAGTATTTTCTCAAGTCAGGACACCGCCGATCGCACCAACGGGGCAACGTGATTCGCACAGCCCGCAACCGAAGCACTCAGCCTTATCTACTTCCACCTTTTCATCCAGCCTCAGTGCAAAGTAAGGGCAAACCTCAACACACAGCCCGCATCTCGTACATCTCTCATGATCGATTACTGGATTTCTCACCTCAAAGGACTCTTTCTGTCTTTCAGCAGAGTCGATCGCATCTTTCGCACTCTCGAATCCCCTCTTTTCGAGAACCGACGGAAGAGCGTCTATTATCCTTTTGAAGAGCTCTTTGCCGTTGATCAGGGCTCCAGAAAGCATCTGTACTGCCGATGCGCCGCAGGAGAGAAAGTCAATGACATCATCTGCGCTTGCAACGCCACCGACCCCTATTATCGGCAGAGAACAGCCCTCGTGAATTCTCCTTACGGATGAGAGGGAAAGCTTCTTGATCACTGGACCACTTATCCAGCCGAAGCCATCCCCGCTTCCCATCAAAGAACGATTGGCTTTTCGATCGAAGGGATAAACCGGACCCAGTGAGTTTATGGCAACGATTCCGTCGCCACCGGACTCCTGGACCGCTCCGGCCATCTTGGCGGGATCTGGCACCGAAGGGTCCAACTTGAGAAAGACTGGCTTGTCAGTTCCTTCCTTGACGGCCGAGATCAATTCCTTCATTAGAGACGGATCATCTGCAACGTAATGAGTCGACAACTCAAAACAATCTGCAAATTCTGAGAATAATGGAACGAGCTTTCTCAGATCTTCAGGTGAGTAGCCGAGACTAATTATAAGCGGAAGACTCGAATGCTTCTTATACTCGGGGAGGAACTCCTCAAGCCATCTGTCGGGAGAGAACTCGCTCCATAATTCCGTGTTCACTACGAAATCTCTTTCTGCGATTATGCAGGGTCTCGGGACCTTCGCGGCAACGGTGGATATGGTTTTCGTCACCATTGCCCCGACACCCATCATCTCGATGGCGCGCATCTTTCTGTGATCTCCTGTGAGCGGACCGGAAGCAGGCATCAATGGATTCTTCAGATGAATTCCGGCCACTTCTGTAGAAAGATTCATCTCAGCACCTCCTCAGAACCTCTTCTCAAAAGCTTTGAATAGTCTTCTCGCTTCTTTGTATATATCCTCTTCATCTATTCTTGTAGGTCTTCCTTCCGCGAGTATTCTCTCTCCACCCACGAATGCGTCGCTTACAGAAATGTTGTCGCAGATTCCAAAGAAGAAGTGATCCATAAAGTTTTCTGCAGTGATTTCCGTTGGGCTTCGGTAGTTAAGAATTATAAAGTCCGCACAGCTTCCTTCCCGGATCGTCCCGAGATTCACACCGAATGCACTCGTTGCTAGATCGTAATTAGAGCCAAAAAGCGAACGAGCGAGATCGCCCGAAAAGCTTGCTGCCGGATCACGATGAACGTAGTGGGGGCAGAGAATCATGAATCTCGCATCGTGACAGAGATTGAAGCCGTAACCATCGTTTCCCATCAGCAAGTTCGTGCCTTCATCGTTGAACTTCTTCCATTCCGGGAAGCCCACACCGTTGTTGATATTCGACTGGCAGTTGACCACTATATAGCCTTTCGTGTCTTTTATGAGAGCCCTTTCAGATGCCGTCGTGTGAATGCAATGCGCATACAGCGAGTTCTGAATCATGAGCCCGGCTCTGTGAAACCGCTCAAGTATTCTCTCGTCGTAAAGGCTAAATGTGTGTTCCTGATCCTCGGGGCCCTCGGCTACATGAATGTGTATCGGAAGCCTTCCGGCTATCTCCTTCGAGGCCAAAGAGAGAGTTTCCTTCGAAAGAGTGAAAGAAGCGTGAAAGCCGAAGATCCCTTTCTTGTAGGCGGTGTTCACTTTGCTAAAATCGAGATTCTCGCGTATTCCCATGTCTCGTCGTTCGATTCCGTCTCGATCGGAGACTTCATAGGCTCCGCAATATCTGAGACCGACAGCATTTACTGAAGAGGAGATCTTCTCAAGAGAGCCCTCAATAGCATTGGGGGAGGAATTGTGATCAAAGAGCGACGTCACTCCTCCTTTCAGAGATTCGATAGCGGCGACATATGCAGAGAGTTCCAGATCTTCATGAGTCAACGCTTTATCCAGTCGCCACCACAAGTCCTCCAGTAGTTTGGTGAACGACGAGGGCTTGAAGGGTGATACTCTCAATCCCCTTGAGAAAGTCGAGTAAATGTGAGTATGCGCATTTACCAGCGACGGCATCAGCAGTCTGCCCTCGAAATAAAGATTCTCGCCGTCATACCTGCAATCGCCGGCAGAGACTTTCACAATCTCTCCATTTTCAACTCTCACGTACCCTCTTTCGATGAACTCTCCGTCATTTGTGAAGATCGAAACACCGTTTATCTGCATGAACCTTCCCCCCATCGGACTCTCCCCCGTTCGACGAAACGTCCCGAAGCCTTTGGAAGCAGCACATCGCCATCCCTGAAGGCGATCTTTCCTCCGTGGATCACCGTTTCGACGGAGCCCTTGAGCTTCAATCCCTCATACAGCGAATGGTCTGACCTGGTGAACGGCGACTTCGAAGCGGTAATCTCCGCATCTCTATCGACCACTGCAATATTGGCCATGCTACCGGGAGCCAGGAGTCCTCTTTTTGGAAAGAGACCGAATATCCTGGCGGGATTTGCGGAAAGAAGGGCAGAGACTTTCACAAGATTCCCATTGAGCAAGGTGTTTAGCGCGGCAAATGAAAGCCCCAGCGATCCCGAGCCGTTTGGCATTTTCGAGTAATCGGCTCGATTCTCAGATTTTTCCTGAACGAGGAAGGGACAGTGGTCCGTGCCAATTGAGGATATCTCGCCCCTTTGCAGAGCAGAAACCAATAGCAGACGCTCATTCTCGCTCCTGGGCGGGGGACAGTAAGTGTTGAGATACCCTTCTTCTCCTTCAAGCGGTTCGTTGTTCAGAAGAAGATATTGTGGACAGGTCTCGAGTTTCGTGAAATCTCTCCAGTCGACACCCATTGAAGATAGCGCTCTTGTGGTCTCTCCGCTTGAAACATGAACCACATATAGCTGCCCCTTTCTATCGAGCGAAAGCAGTGCGAGCTTGGCGACTTCGGACAGCTCGCTTATGGTGGGCCTGAGAGACGAGAGTTCTCTGAAGGTCGGGCTTGTGTAATCAGAAGAGATTTCGTTGATTATCTCGTCGTTTTCCGAATGGGCAAGCAACACGAATCCGAGTTTCCTTGAAAGCGAAAGCAATTTGTAAATCATACCGTCGCCCGTTCTGCGATTGGAGGAACTATAAGTTGTGAAGATCTTTATTGATGGCATTCTGGCCTCTATCGCAGCCTCCGCGATCTCTTCTGCAGAGAATCGGGGACTCCCGGCAAGCGTGACGTGGAAAGCATAATCTATCCTGCTGTCTGCAGCCGTCTGCGTCCGACTCTTCTTAGCTTTCTCAAAGTCTGAAAGACTGGAGACGGGATCGAGAAAATCTATCAGGGTAGTCACTCCTCCGCTAAGGGCAAGAGCCGATCCCGAATCGAAATCATCCACTGAAGTGTATTTTCCAAGATTGAGACTGAGATGGACATGGGGATCGATAAACCCTGGAAGCAAAAACAATCCCGAACAGTCCAGGGTTTCCCTTGCGGGGAACTTTTCCTGAATTGAAGATATTACTGCGATTTCCTCGCCCGTCACATAGACATTTGCAGGAAAAAGCCTGTCACCAGTACAGACAGTTCCGTTTTCAAGGGCGAGGTCGAAACTCACGGTCTTCCACCCATTGTGAGAGCCATGACCGCCTTTGAGGTGTGAAGTCTGTTTTCAGCCTCGTCTATTACGATCGATTGCGGACCGTCGATCACTTCATCCACGACTTCGCGTCCTCTATCGGCAGGAAGCGCGTGCATGTAGACCGCTCTCTTGTTAGCCAGCTTCATTCTCTCAGGGGTGCAAATCCAGTCTTTATTCTTCCTTACCTCCGTCATGATCTCCTGGGGATCGTCCGATACATAAAATCCTCCCCATGACTTCGGAATCACAATATCCGCATCTTTGAATGCCTCATCCATGTCGTGAAGTATATCTAACTTGGCGCCGCTCTCTTCTGCGTTAAGTCTTGCCTGATCAACTATGTCGGGCATCAAATCGAAGCCTTTCGGATATGCTAACTTCACGTCTATACCATATCTAGTGAAGAGAAGAATCTGGGACTGAGGAACGGAAAGAGGCTTGAGATGGCTCTCGGCGTATGCCCAGGTTATTGCGACTTTAAGGCCGTTCAAGTTTGTCCCAAATCTTTCTCGAATTGTCATCATATCTGCCATTACCTGCATAGGATGATAGACGTCATCCTGGAGATTGAGAACTGGGACATCTGCATGTTCGGCAAGAGATCTCAGGTAAGGATTCCCCGCCTTGAACTTGCAGTGCCTGACGGCAATAGCGTGGCCGTATCTCGAAAGAATCATGGCCGTATCTCGCGGAACCTCTCCATGAGCCGTTTGCATAGTTGAAGGATCTAGATAGTGAGCATGACCACCGAGCTGGGTTATTCCTGCTTCCATCGAATTTCGAGTTCTGGTGGATTGATCGAAAAACATCAAGAATACCGTCTGATAGGGAAGCAAAGGTGTGGGATCATTCGTTGCGAATCTTCTCTTCAGATCAGCAGATAGATCGAGCATAAGGTCAATTTCCGTTCTTTGGAAATCCTGCGTAGTAATGAAGTCTTTGCCTCTCAGAATGCTACTCATCTTGTTACCTCCTAATCTATTGTGAAAGCCTTAACGGAAGAAGGGCATACATTGCCGCAGCCCTTACGAGATGATCGACTGGACACTGATCGTCGGGACTGTGTGCGAAGATCTCATTTGCAGGGCCAAATCCAATAGTTGGGATCGAAAAAACTCCGGCGGTCGCGATCCCATTAGTTGAGAATGTCCACTTGTCGACGAAAGGCTCCTCACCGAAGACTTCTCTGTAGGTGTTAGCGGTCTTCTGAACTATTTCGCTGTCCTCTTCCATTACCCAGGTTGGGAAGTACTTCTCGACGGGATAGACGATTCCCGTATAGGAAGGCCTTTCATAGAGGAGTTCGACGATTTCCGCCTCTTCTCCGGTCATCTGAATGACCTCTTGCAGCTCTCTGATAACCGTCTCTTTTGTCTCTCCGGCTGTCAGCCTCCTGTCGAGCTGAATAGTGCACTCGTCGGCAACGGCGTTCTGCGAAGGCGATTTGAAGAATATCTGTGTAACCGCTATCGTTCCCTTTCCCAGGAAGGAATCCTCCGTGAGCCTTTCATTTAATCTCTCGATTTCTGCAATGATTCGGCCCATCTTGTATATTGCGTTAATCCCGCGCTCGGGAGCGCTCGCGTGACAGGAGAGTCCCGAGGTTCTCACTTGCAGCTCCATTCTTCCCCTGTGTCCCCTGTAGATGTTTAAGTTTGTCGGTTCGGTAATGACGACGTAATCCGGTCTTATGCCATCTTCTTTGATTATGTATCTCCAGCAGAGACCGTCGCAGTCCTCTTCCATTACCGTTCCTGTAACGTAAAGGGTGAAATCTCCCAGAAGCCCCTCTTCTTTCATTATCCTGGCTCCATAGACCATTGCTGCCATTCCGGCTTTCTGATCGGAAGCTCCCCTTCCGTAGATTACTCCGTCAGAGACAACTCCGCCGAAGGGATCTACTTTCCAGAGCTTCTCGTTTCCAACCTCGACGGTATCGATGTGGGCGTCCATTGCAATCACTCTCTTGCCGGATCCGATTCTGCCCAGAATATTCCCCAGTCCATCTATCCTAACTTCATCGAATCCAACTTTCTCCATCTCTTTTCGAATTCTCTCGACCACTTCTCTTTCGCCGGCAGAGAAACTCTTTATACTTACAAGGTCTCCAAGAAATCGAGTAAGTTCCTCGCGGTACGTCTCAGCCTTGGTAAGAAGATGTCTCGACACTTTTGTCACTCCCATGCATTCGTATTTTCTTCATTATAACTTCTTGCATATTGTAAGAAAAGCAACATAAGAATCGGCTAACGCTCTAGTAATAGTATAGCTCGACTGACGGCGGTTCTCAAACAGATCATTTCGACCATGGGCATCTCTTGAGAGGAGACTTCATGAGTAGCAACCTTTGCCGCAAGCAATAGATATAATCATCATTGAGGGAGGTGATTAGATGAAAACTCTCGAAGTGAGAGATCTGAGGAGCAGAATCGGAAGTTTCGATCTCGGGCCCATCGATCTCTCGGTGGAAAACGGGGAGATTGTAGGTCTTATAGGACCTTCCGGCTGCGGCAAAACTCTGTTGTTAAGAACTATTGCCGGACTCCAAGAGCCGCTCTCTGGAAGTGTGGCGATCAACGAGAAAGATGTGACCTTTCTGGAACCGCATCTAAGGGGACTCGCATTTGTGTTTCAGGATAACGCTTTGTTTCCTCATATGGATACTCACGATAATATTGCATTTCCTCTCTCGGTGATGAAGGACAGGGAGGCCGATGCCAAGGTCAGTAAAAGGGCAGGAGAGCTTGATGGCCTGTCTAACTACCTTGACAATTGGCCGAAGGAACTGCCGGCAGGAATGAAGAAGCTTACCGCATTTGCAAGAGAGACGGTGAAGAAGTTCAATATTATAATGCTGGATGAACCATTCGAGAGACTCGACAAGAAGATCAGAACAGAAATGAGATTGATGATCAAGAGAATGCTGATGGCGTTAGGAGAGTCGGTTCTTATAGTGTTGAACGACCCGGAAGATGCAATGGCCATCACAGATAGAGTTTATGTTATGGATCGCGGAGCCATAGTGCGACAGGGTTCTCCGACGGAGATCTATGATGAACCGGATTCTCTCTTTGTCATGGAGCTCTTCTCTGTCATGGGAATCAACAGAGTTGGTGGAAGAGCATTTAGACCTCAGGACGTCGAAGTCGACGACGAGGGCGAGGAGTTCACTCCTGAACATTGCGGACCCTACGATTCGAAGCGAATCATCTGCAACGGGAAGTTAGAAGGAGAAGACGTCACTTTAATGCTGCCAATTGAGTGCAGGGACATGAACTCGATCTTTATTAGAATCACCAGGTTTTTCGATCTGTAATCTGCCGTCGCGTCTTTGCCTTTGCTGAGTGTGGTTTGAGCCAATTTGCGACAAAATGATGTATAATCAGTACTGGTGATGTGTAAAACGTTTTTATGAGAGGCCTTTCTCAAAGAGAAAGGCTTTTCTATCGGTTCGAAAGCAGCTCAATGAGCCTATCAGGATAATCGGTAATGATCCCGTCAACGCCAAGATCGATCAATCTTTTCATCTCCTGGGGATCATTGACAGTCCAGGGAACAATCTTCAACCCAGAATGATGAGCACTCTCCACCCAGGCGTCAGTCATCAACGAGTAACTGGGTGAAATCAAGCTACAGCCGATGCTGAGCAGCATTGTCCCGATGTCGAATCCAAAGTTCCTTAATCTAAGCCCTGCAGTCCAGATCGACTTGTCCAGATTGGTTTGCGACACAAGAGCGGCAGTATGAACTGAGGGTTGAAGCTTCTTCGAAATCTTGAGCGCCTCCCAGTTGAAGGACTGTATTGTTGCTAGCTCCACAAAGCCTTTTTCCAAAAGTATTTCCAGAACTTTCCGAACATGTTCTGTCAGGTCGATTGTGTCTGAAGGCCTATCGGGGAAATGTTTAATCTCAATGTTCACCCTAACCGGTTTTTCGTGTGAATTGTTATATTCTTGAACCAGAGAAAGCACTTCTTCCAGCGATGGAACTCGCTGTCCATCAAGCTGGATCTGTTCTGGCCACTCTTCCGGTTCGCTAAGCCTTCCAATGTCGAACTCTTTGAGCTCTTCGTAAGTAAGATCCTTTATGAGAATCTTCTCTCGTATGAATTGCCCGTCTTTTCTTGTCCGCTTGGGATTGAGATACGCTTCATGATTGATCACCACGACACCGTCCTTTGTGACTACCGTGTCAAGCTCTATGGTGTCAACACGCAGTTCCAGAGCGTAGGTGAAGGCGGCAACAGTATTCTCGGGCATGAGACCCCTGCAGCCGCGGTGCCCCTGCACATCGAACTCTGCGTTCGCAGAGAGCGCCGTTGAAATAGAAAGAAGAACGATAATTGCCATAGATTTCAAGATAGCTCTCATAATCACGCTCCATTCAGTCTTTTTGAATTGCAGGTTGTATAATTTCCACTTGTTGCGCGGAGGGAGATTGCGTTGAATCTGAGTATTCTCTTCTTTGAAGCTCTAATTTATGCGAGCCTGGCGACTAAGAATCTGCTTAGTCAATATTTCGACATCTCGGGTTTTTCCTCAACCGAAATTGGGATACTGATGGCGGTACTGCCGGTCGTCTCGCTAGTTTCCAGCCCTTTGTGGTTCAAAATCAGCTCTATACTGGGTCAGAATAGAATCTATTATATCGTATCTCTTTCTTCAACCGTATGCATCTGGCCCATATTTGCTGCACGCGATTTCCTGACATCCTTACTCTTCATGATCCTCTTCTCTCTCTTCTTTTTGGGAGTCGTTCCACTCGGTGATTCGATAGTAATGACGATTATCAAGAAAACCGGGTGCCGTTTTGATCGCGTGAGGCTTTTTGGAACGATAGGGTTTGCAG
>WOZY01000282.1 GCA_011620045.1 Mesotoga sp. | reverse complement strand
GTGATAAGTAGATACACTATGCCCCATACAAAGGCCCTTAAAGCCCCTTTTAGAGGCGTTACTTCCTTCATCGCTATGAAGAATGGAATCAATGCAACCCAGATCAGGTAACCCCAGAGCATCCCTGGCATTGCGAGCGCCGTAAGTACCGCCGAAAAAAGTATCAGTACCACTATTTCTCACCCCGGATCTTGAGAATACTGTCGATCGCTTCAGAAACCCCACCGTTGTTATTATCCCGCTTGGTCACTAGCGCCGCGTGTCTCTTGACCTCGTCTGGTCCATTTGCCATGACCACCGGAAGTTCTGCCTTTTTAAGTACCTCTAGATCATTGAAGTTGTCGCCGATGTAGGCAACACTGCTCCAGTCGAGATTCAGGTGGTCGAGAATGTGCTCAAGTCCGTTCTCCTTTCCGACACCCGGTCCGAAAAACTCGTAGAAGGCGTGTCCCTCTACGCTGTCGTTCTTGACAACGGTCACGTTATCAAGATGAGAGTTTGATTCAAAGAGCAGCTCCTTGATAATGTTCTCTTTTCCCTCAAGCGCGATCTCGGGGATACCTTCATCTGAAATTCGAGCCTGGGGATCATCTTCAAAGATCATTCTATACTTGTTATGTCTGTAGTATTCTCGATATGGGGAGTCGGAAGGGCCGACTGTGGAAATGTCCGGCAGTCTGAAGAAATCATAGAACACAAGAATGTTCAAAGATTTATCCATTGCTCTGGAATAGATCAATCTCGCGCGACTCGCTTCCAGGAGAGATTTTGATATAATCTCAATCTTGTCTCCGTGGCCGAAAGTGACTAGCGCCCCGTTCTGGTAGGAAACAGGAACATCTATTCCCAGCTGTTCAACATACTCGTGGCCGGAAACATAGCTTCTACCAGTCGATATCGAAACAGCCACACCCATATCTAGGGCTAGTCTTATTGCATCTTCATTTTCTGCAGATATCTTTTTCTCATTATCCAGGAGCGTGCCATCGAGATCAATCACTATTAGCCGAATCATCTTCCAACCTCCAGCAGTCAATAACCTGAAATGTCTCAAGCCGGTTGTTTTTTGAGTTCACCCATCTAGCCTGAATCGGATAGGCAAACTCTGGGGCTAATCTTCCGTTCAAAACCCATTCCCTCGCTTCAGGGCTATTGTACAATCCGGGATTTGCCATTATCTTCAGAACGGCAGGTTCTTCCACCCATCTTACTTCATCAATAGAATCTATCCCTTCGAGAGATTTCGTGATTCGTGTTCTGCTTTCTTCAGGTGGAAGAGGACTGACGTTAACCAATGCGATGTTTTTCGAGAGAGGACCGATTATCTTCACGTTCGCCAGAGTATGCTGGAAGTCCTCGAGTTCATCCAGCAGGACTTCATTTGAGATCGCGACCGAGTAACCATGGTATGAGGGATTAGCCATGATCTTCAAGAGATGTTTAAGCTTACAGCCTTCCCTTACAGGTGCCTCTCCTATTCTCGGAACTTCAATGCCTAAATGCGTCAAAGCCAAATTAATCTGATCCTTCGTCCACTCTCTCAGTGGCGCATAGAAGCCGTCTTTTATCACGATTCCAGTCTTGCCCCAAGAATCGGATTGATTAGCTCCTGTCGCAATAAGACCAATAACCCCGCCTCTTACTGCGGGCAGCTTCGCAAGGCGTGTACATCGGTTGCAGGAGGGGCCAGTCCTCCAGACTCCTTCTTGAGCCTCGTAACCCGGAGTGAATTCGAGTTTAAGACTCAGTTTCTCTGCCAGCGATGCTACTATTTCAAGACCTTTGCTGTAAGAGTAAGGACCGAAGCAGACATTTACGAGTTTCACATTATTGGTTCCAAGGGCCTTCGAAGCCAGGAAGGCGACAAGAGTAGAATCAAGACCTCCCGAAAAGGCAACCGTAAGCCTTCCGTCTTCTGTCAGTTCCTTGATCTCATCAATAGTCCTGTTTATTAGATTCTCTATCTGTTCGCTCATCTTTTCAAGTATAACCCAAAGAAGTCGGCATATGCCGCCTTCGATGTTACTGGATCCTATCCGAAAGTGCTCGTTTTTTCTTCACAAGGAATGAAGCTACGTGAATCCCCTTTGTTCCACGTCCAAATCCAGCGTCCATTCCGCAAGCCACCGCAAGGTCATTTGTAATCTGAGTTCCTCCGGAAATAATGATGACTTTGTCACGTACACCTTTTTCAACAGCGAGTTGAGCTATTTTCGTCATGTTACTCACATGAACCTCGTTGTGAGTGATAATCGTTGATACAAGAATCGCTTCTGCGCCGGTCTCCACAGCCGCATCAATGAACTTCTCGGGACTAACGCTCGTTCCCAAATAGGTGTACTTGAAGCCGAACTTTTCGATTCCACCATGTTTGATATCTAGAATCTCCCTAATTCCAACCGAGTGTTCATCGTTGCCTACAGTCCCCGCAACGACTCTCATAGGATGTTCCTGGACAAAAGAAGTGATTTCCTCTTCACTCAATAAATCTGGTTTTTCGGGCAGTTTTAGAGAGTCTCTCTCGATCTTGAATGGAACCCTTGCCTTCAATTCAATATATGTACCTTCAACAGGGTGCAGCACCGTCTTGCTGATAACAGATGCATCGGTGAATCCCATTCTTTTTGCAATCTCTAGAGCTGCTGCTTCCGAATGATCGGGATCGTCTGGGACTGTCATATCGAGCTGAACCCATCGGTCACCCCACCATTCAACCTCGGGACTTATGAGACCCTTTTCTCTATCCAGCAGTTGCTGGGAAATCCTTAGATTGACGTTGTCGGATTCATCCAGTTCGTCTATGTACTTTATCTTTGATCTGTCCTTGAGTGTACAGCCGCCTATCGGCTCATCGGGGGAGGACAAGCCTTCGGGAACATTGTTATATCCGAAGTGCTCAGATACTGGTGCAAAATACTCGGGATCTCTGGGAACGACACTACCCGCACCAATTCCACCGTTTTTTTGCCTTGCTATTCCGTCTCCGTTTCGCTCGGGATACTGACCGTTGTCGACAAAGAAGCCCTTTTCTACGGCTTCAAAGTATCCGCCGACTTCAAGAATCTCTTCCATCATGAGGATTGCCCGCATTTTCATCTCACGAATTTTAGGTCTAACAACTTCCTCATTGACCTTCAGTAGATCTTTGATTCCATCGAGAGCTATCAGGGTGTGCTTTGCAGTCTCGACTCCCCTTATCGAGTTTATGTGCCAGGGAACATTCCTGCCTTCATCGGGAGTTATTGTCGATTGGATGTCTGCTGTTGTCAATCTGGAAATCAGAGTGTCAAGAACGTGAATCCTGGTCGCGTCAATGAGATCCGATTCAATATATCTCGTATTCATTTGAGCCCGGAATCTGTACTCTTTGAAAAGCTCTCGAAGAGTCAAAGCATAAACAAAATTCAGTTTGAATTCCGGAGCCGGAGAAACGACGGGCGGAACTGTCGAAAGAGCTATCGAACCCTTTTTCATACCTGCCTTCACGGAAAAAGCGCAATTGATTGCGTGCTGAACAAGAAGTTCGGGCATTACTTTCCAGGCTCTCTTCGCGGAGGCGTTGGCGTTGTGAGCACCGTCTATCTGAAGCATATCGACGCTAGCCATAATTCTCTTCGCAACGGCTGCATCTACAAAGGATCTGACAGGATTAATCCCCCTGTACAGAATGTTGTACTGCGGATCCTGATGAGCACCGTTAACTCCCTCTTCTGCAAAGAGAACTGCAATCTCCGGGCCTGCCACTCCACTTACATAAGAATGGAAGTTGATCGGTCTGCCGACTTCTTCTTCTATGATGTCTAGAGCCTTTCTTGTAGCTCTTAGCTGCTTCCTGGTTATCGGGATTCCTCCGATTCCCTCGGGAGTTCCCTCAATCAGACCGTCGATGTGACTCTGACCGAGTGTCCTGATAACCATAATGTGGTCTGCTCCGTGCCAGGCGGCCATTCTCATCCTTCTGATGTCGTCTTCAAACCTCCCTGATGCTATCTCTGAGGTTATTACGGAATCGGGTTGCGGATCTATGTTATCGAAATAGTGAGAAGCGGGAAGACCGATACTGTTCGCGAGAGGCTCTGAAATCTCGTCGTAATTGAAACCGTCGATCTTCGTACCTTGCGGAAGTCTCTTCCTCCAGGTCCAACCCTTTCTCTTGGGAGCGTAATGCTCCAGATCCTTCAATATCTCCTCGACTTTGAGCTTCTCATTAACGGGCAGCATTTCTTCCACCCCCTCTAAAAGAAGAGGCCAGCTGTTCCCAGCCCTTTCCGGTCACGAGATCTTCAACGGCTTTCTCCAGGGTTAACGAGTTGTTCCTTGCATAGGTGATTACAAGGTTTCCGGCTCCCTTACCCAGCAAGCCATGTTCGTTGGCCCTGGTGACAATTGCGCTGGCCTGGAAGCTGTCCAGTCCCATTCTCAAGAGCACGGAGCGTTCAATCGAAGGACTGGTATTGGTCTCTGCAAGGTCTATCAGGGGCTCTACAATTCTTTCTGCAAGTTCCCAGAATCGTCTGTCAAGCTCTTCATCTGAAAGATTTTGCAGATGTAAGCTTCTCTTCTCGAAATCATCATTTCTCTGGATCGACATTGCCGCTTACCTCCTTAACCAATTGCTTGGCTTCGGCCACACTGATCTTTAGTTCTGCGGAAAGGTAATCATAGTCGCTCTCGATCAGCGTAACCCCCTGTTTCAAAAGCTGCTTTATATAAGATTTTTTTAGCTCAGTCATGTTCACTTCTTTGTAGGCGATCTGTGAGTAGCCTTCGGGAATCGATATCGTCCTGCCAGGAGAGTCTTTGGCAATCGGATCACCTCGGATGATCTCGATTCCGTTGTTTCTGGCGAATGTCAGTTGGGCGCTCGGCAATTTGCCCGCTCCTGTGTACTCGGTCTCCTGAACAACTATCGTCTTATCTTCGGGCAGCTCTTTAGCGAGAGCTATTGCAGCAGTCAAGCTTGTATTGCCCGCTGGGCCGCGCTGTAAGCCCTCGAGTCTCGCAAGCATCTCGGTAACATAGAAAACCTCACCTTGCGTAACGAGAAGATATCTGTCCATATATCTCAATGCGCGCGCTGCATTTCTTGGAACATCGGATCTGTCGGGAAGAACGGCGAAGGGAATACCGAATCCCGTATGACCTGTTGTGAAGGACTTTCTGTTGAAGTCAGAATCGCTTGCCATATGAAGACCCGAAAGATCGACACTCACACCTATGATCTCAGTGGTGTCTGCTCCAGCCTTAAGAAGGCCCCTAGCCGTTCCCGTGAGATTGCCTCCCCCCGCATGCGTTGCAAGTACATAATCGGGATTCTTGCCTATCACGCTTTGAGACTGCTCCACGATCTCGTAGCCCAGCGTTTCGATTCCAGCAATCGCATAAGGGGTATAGAGCGAGGCATTAAAGAATCCAGTCTCTTCGAGTAATAAAAGAAAGTAATAGAAGAGTTCGGGGCCGACTGTCAGTTGTGCTACTTCTGCGCCATATGCTTCGCAGGCGCGTGCCTTCTCGAGAATTTCCGGCTGACCTCTCCCTTTGCTATCGTAACACTCTTGAACTATTATGCACTTGAGAGCTCTCTTCATCGACTGAGAAGCTACTGCGGCTCCATAGTTCCCACTTGTGGCGGCAATAACGCCTCTGTAGCCAAGCTCTCTCGCCCTCGCAACACTAATCGAGGCTCGTCGGTCTTTGAAGCTTCCAGATGGGTTTGTCGCTTCGTCTTTGAGGAAGATTGTGGCTCCCTTACCAGGTTCGCTAATCGATCTGACTAGTCTTGTGATGTTCTTCAGTTCAATGAGAGGGGTGTCTCCGACGCCAGTCTCTGCCTGGATTTTTCTTATCTCCTCAATGGGATAAGATGTATCTTTCATAAGTGCTTCGTAGTCAAAAGCGATTCCATCCAGTTCATACCTGTCGTAATCGACTCCTACAGAGGCCTTCATTATCTCTTTTCTCCTGGACATAACCGAATTATAGGAATTGTCATTCATCTTCATCGCCGCCAGTTAGCCATCTTGTAAGTTCCATCCCCGCTTCAGCCAGCTCCGGGATATAGTCTCCGAAGTTGTGCTCATGTGTCGGTTCGACAGACTCTATTTTTCCGTGTACTTTTCTTCCTGCGGCTGTCTCTATTGTCACTAATTCACCGACTTCGGCCTTTTCTTCCAGTAGAAAGCCCCTTACCCTCAGTTCGAGAGGAAGGTTTCCAGTGTCTTCGGGCACTGAGGGCGCTCTCTCTCCTGGATTAAGAAGAATCCGGTGGATTTGCACCCATTGCCCCTTTATTGCACTCATACTTACATCTCCTTTATTTCGTCTATCAGGCACCTTGGAATAGGAAGCTCGCTCATTTCGATAAGTCCTGGAGCCGCTTCTATCACTGCAGGAATCATATTTGTCGCAAGGGCAATCGTTCCCTTTCCGCCGGGAATTTCGGGTTTTATCGAAAGATGGATTTCCGGGTCGCCGTAGATATCTATGTAATCTCCAGTGTCCACCCCTTCTGCTTCTGGAAGGATCTGTTGAGGATGAATCAACTCTATCATGAGCTTTTCACCGCAATAACCGCGTCCTACATGCTTACAGCCAGCTACCATTCCCGGTTTCACATGGGCTACTGCTGTCTTTCTCTCTGTATTTGAGATGATTGGCTCTCGACTCTCTTCAATTCTGTCTATCTCCCAGCCCAGTGCATTGCCAATCATCGCTATCGATTGCTGAAATCCAATGTGACCGACGATATCTCCCTTCTCGATACCCTTTCTGAACTCTTCAGGAGAGGTCCCCACTCCTTGAGTCTCCATCACAGTCTTTCCAAATGGAGAAAGATCGTTGATTCTTCTAGCCTCGATTCTGTTAACTTTGAGACACGCTCCGGTCATAGCTATTATGAGGAGATCCAGCACGAATCCGGGGTTGATTCCCGTACCTAGGATGGACACCCCATAACGCCAGGCTATGTTCTCGAGTACTTCCGATTCTTCGGGATGCGAGACGAACGGGAAAGCCATTTCTTCGGCTATTGTAAGAATGTCAACATGGTGTCTGGCAGCCGCCTCTATCTTTGGAAGGACTTCTTTGACGAAGGAATTTGTAGCGATTACTACAATGTCAGGTCTCGTTTCAACTATCGCCTTCTCGATGTCTGAGTAAACAAGGCTTCCTGTTTTTTCTCCGCCAAGATACTCTCCGAGGTCTTTTCCAATTCTCTCTGGATCCTTTTCAACCGCACCTACCAGCCTGAGATCTTCCTTCTTCAAAATATTTCTCGCCACTCCGCTTCCCATTGCACCCAGGCCCCACACCAAAACTCTGTAAGCCATAAAGAAACCTCCAATCCGAATTTTAGATTATTCAATCCAATACTATCACTATCGGAAATTGGAGGCTATTTGGGCAATCTGCTGCTATTCGCGATAAAAGACGACTAATCACACATTATGCAAGTATGTTTGAGTATGCGTAAGTATGTATATTAACAGCTGAAAGAAGGCTCGGTCAGTATTCTATTGCCACTCTCTTGATCTCTTCAAGTGAGGTTACTCCGTCAAGAACTTTTTGAACGCCGTCATTGTAGAGAGTTCGCATTCCCGAGGAGACCGCAGCAGCTGCAAGCTCCCTTTCTGAAGCGTTATTGCCGATAAGCTGTCGAAGATTGTTGTTCACTACCAGGATTTCGCTGATGCTTGTTCTTCCCCTATATCCCATCCCTCGACATTCGGGGCAGCCATTTCCCGGGATATATTCGGTGAAATCCTCGCGGTTAGGATAGATAGTGGAGGCTAGCTTTCTTACTTCTTCTCGCACAGGAATCTTCACTTTACAGTTGTTGCACAGCTTTCTTACCAGTCGCTGTCCCATGACGCCAATCAGTGAGGTACCGAGCAAGAAGGGATCCACCCCCATATTTACAAGTCGGGCCACCGCACCTGCGGCGCTATTCGTGTGAATCGTCGAGAAAACAAGATGCCCGGTGAGCGATGCCTCTATTGCAAGCTGGGCAGTCTCTCTGTCTCGTATTTCACCGACCATAATTATGTCGGGGTCCTGACGCAAGAAAGATCGCAGGTATCTCGCAAAAGTCAATCCAATGTCCGTATTGACTTGGCATTGAGAGATGCCTTCTATGGTGTATTCGACTGGGTCCTCAGCGGTCAAGACGTTTACCCTCTCGGAAGTAACCTGATTGAGAACGGCTACCAAAGTTGTAGATTTCCCGCTCCCTGTAGGTCCTGAAACTAGTATGATTCCATAAGGAGAGCTGATAATACTCTCGAAACGTTCCCTGTTGTAGTCGGAGAGTCCGAGATCTTCAAGCTTCTTCTTCGCATTTGAGACCCTAAGAATTCTCATGACAACTTTCTCGCCGAAAATTGTTGGCATTGTCGAAACTCTCATGTCGAACTGCTCATTGCCCCTTCTAATATAGAACTTTCCATCCTGAGGCATTCTCTTCTCTGAGATATCCAGATTACACATTACTTTGATTCTTGATACAACCGAGTTGTGAGCCTTTCTAGGATAACTGAGAACTTTTCTCAAAACCCCGTCGACTCTCAGTCTGGCAATGGCTATTTTTTCGTAAGGTTCGAGATGGACGTCACTGGCATCGTTTCTGATGCCGTTGTCAAGAAGTGAGTTTATGAACTTTGCGACGGGAGTATCATCGGTTTCGTCCTGTTTGTCATCCTCTAGATCTATTTCCGTGTGCTGTTCTATGCTGAAAGTGTTGTCTATGATCTCGCTAGAAGCAGACTCCTCGTAAGAGGATTTATAAAGTGCATCAAACATTGGGGGAGGTACAAGAAGAGTTAGTATCTTATTTCCAGTCAAAAACGAGAGCTCTCTGTCTATTTGTGGAACCTTAAGAACATCGGTTGTCACCACTTTCAGAACGTTGCCTTCGGGAAGAAAATCGATTGGAATCACGTTAAGCCTGTCCGCAACCGGCTTGGGAATCATTCTGAGAACTTCTGGAGAAAGCAAATTAGGTATATCATCAAGTACCTTGAGGCCGTACTGTTTGGAAAGAGAATCGTAGATGTCCTCCCACGAAATGATACCCATTCCAACAAGAACTTCGCCAATCGGCTTTCCTACTTTTTTTTGCAGCGCTACAGCCTGCTTGAGAGTATCCTCACTAATGAGACCTTGATCAATGAGTAGCTCTCCGAGTCTCTTATAGACTCTCAACTACTATTCCTCCTCGTTTA
>WOZY01000044.1 GCA_011620045.1 Mesotoga sp. | reverse complement strand
TCCCAGAGTAGTTGTCAACTCCGTGAATTCCGGTCCAATGAGCCCGGTCAGATTAGGGTCGACGGAGGGGTCGATTTCTATGCCAAGCGATTCCCGAAAACTCGAAAGTTCAGCTATGCAAGACGCCATGAGTCGAGCCGCAGACAGCTGGGCAGAGAAGTGAGGAGACTCGATCCTCTCCATTGAAAGACTGACGATGAAGAAGGCCGCTACTCCGACAACGACACCGAGCAATAGCCATTTGAGAGAAATGTGAACTCGATTGAAAGGGACTCTGCCCACTGTATGAAAGTGTTTCAAAACAACTCCTCTAATCTATTAACTAACCGTTAGAACCCTGATTATCGCCAAAACTACTCCAGTTATTCCCTCGCCTCCAAGAAGTCCAGATGATACTATCATGCCGGTCTCTTTCGATTTTGGATTGATCTTGCCGACAATGAAGCTGATAACGCCTCCAACGAATGCGGCGGTAGATATCTCCATAGGGAGGTACATGCCAATTCCAAGCGTCATCCCAGGCAGTTTCATCAGATAGATCAAGATCCCAGTCACCAGGCCGAAGAAAAAGGCCGGAGTATTTGGAAGACCACCGACCATGGTGGAAACGGCGTATGCTTGTGGCGCGGGGAGCTCCGTTCCCGGGCCCATTGTACCATAGGCTCTGAACATAATAAAGAGAACTATTACCGAGACAACTGCGCCAATGACTCCGCCAACAGTCTCGGCAACGATCTGAGCTCTTGGGTTGGTCTTCAAAAGGTAACCGGATTTGAAATCGTTGAGTACATCGCCAGCGAGGCCGCAAGCAACTGCCACTACTCCCGCTACCAAGAACGCTTCGATTGTACCGAGGCTGGCGACTGACTTCACGGCAACAAGAATGATGATGCCGAATATCTCCATTGGATTGATGCCCGATTGCCCGGTTATCGAAGCGGCCATGGCCGTCGTCAGCCATACGCCGACTATAGTAAGGAGAGAAGAGACGAGAGACATTTCCGTCAAAGTTGTGAGGAAGAGAGCAATGGCCGCAAAAACCAAAGATATCCAGCGAAGTGTCTTCATTCGCGAACCCTTCCCGCTGCCCTTGACGGGAAGGTAGATTTCTCTTGCCCGCGGCAAGATTCCCTTGAGCAGAATTCCAACACCCGTGCCGACCATCAGTCCGATCCCGAGACTATCTTTGAAGGCCGTCGCAGAGCCGACATCCGCGAACCATCCGGCCGCAACTCCTACGGGGATCAAGAAGAAGTAGCTTAGAACGGCTCCAAGGAACCACACTCCTGTGAACAGCGGTCCGATTATGTAACCTATGCCAACGGCCATAGGGGAGATCCACATTCCAAAGAAGATGTTTCTAGAATACAGCCGGACCGAAGACCACGCTGAGGGAATCCATCCAAGCCCGTCCCTTACAGCGACAAATACCGCAGCGGCTCCCATGGTGGAAAAGAGATACTTTGCCTTCTTCCCTCCTTTGTCACCGGCAACGACTGTCTCGTAGGAAGCCAAACCCATGGGAAAGGGCAGCTTCTCCTTTTCAATGAAATAACGTCTAATCAGTGCTGTGAAAACGACTCCCAGAATAGTGCCTGCCAATGTGACGACCAGGAGCGACAGGAAACTTACCTCTGAGGAAGCCTCGAGAATCCAGATGCCCGGTACTGTAAAGGCCAGACCACCAGCTACCATTGCTCCTGAAGACATAGCAGTGTGCGTAACGTTTATCTCGTTCAGGTTAGTCCTGCCCAAGGCCTTGAGTATTGCCAGGGACATTACTGCAACAAAGATCGTCGGCCAGGGAAGAGCCCCCATTCTCAGGGCGACGTACATTGAGCTGGTAGTGATGATTATCGACCCGAGCGCCCCTATGACCAGGCTCCTAACCGTCAACTGCTTTGAACTACCCTTTTCCAGCGACACTTCAGTACTTTTCACGCTCTATCCCTCCTGTGAACTGACATAAGAGAAACCTCCGGGCAGTCACTTTAATACACCACGAATCTCTGCGCGACTTACTTCAAAGCGAAAACCGCGGTCACAGCTAAAAACTATCGATCGGATCGATTCCTATCGAGTTAAGCCACTCGACGGCAATCCTTCTCAAATTCTCGCTTTCGAATTTAAACCATGCGTCCTTGTATTCTTTGTGATGTTCGAGAAATGTGCGAAATTTAGAAAATGCACCTCTTCCGGAAATCCCGTAATAGACTTGATCCCTAATGCTCTCTTCTACTCTTGTGTAAATGAACTCTTCGATCAGCGCGAATTTTTCTCTTGGAGTAATCCACGGTAAGTCCTCGAATCTTTCCGATTCATCTTTATCGCTGCAAAACAAGTCATAATAAGTGTATAAATCTTCGAGTCTCATCCATTTGTACCTCAAAAGGTCTTCAGTGATCTCTTCTCTTTTAACCTCGCAGTTTACCAATTCATCCGGGAAACAATCTTCTTGATAGAAGATGATCTCCCCTGTCTCTGTATCGAGATACGAAATCACGTCGTACTCTCTGTGGTCAATCTCCATCAAATTGACTAATATATCGATGTCGATCGGCAGTCTCTTCATTGTTCTCCACCCTTATGGACAAACTTGTCTTCCCGGTCAAGTCGCTTTGCCCAGTACAAGTTTACAACATCCTGGCCCGGACGACGAAAACATGATGGTTCAACTCTGGAAATCTCCTACAGGCCATGTAAAGCGGAACTACTTTCGCAATCCTTTCGCCAGTTTTCCTCCGGTGAACTGAAGAAGCTGACTGATCGCCACAAGAACGATCACAGCATAGAGAACTACGTCCCACTGGAACCGGTAGTAACCATAGTTGATCGCCAGCTGACCAAGACCTCCGGCCCCGACTGCACCCGCTATGGCAGTGTAGGTTACGAGATTGATCAAAAGTACGGTTATATTACCGATCTGATCGGGCAATGTTTCCGGTATCAGAACCCTTGTGACCATCTGCCACTTGTTCAATCCCATCGAGTTTGACGAATCGATTATTCCCGAAGGAACGGCGTTGAAAGAATTCTCCGAAAGCCTCGCCATGAAAGGTATAGCTGCAATAGTAAGATTGAAGATCGCAGCATTCGGCCCAATTATCGTCCCCATTACGTTTTTCGTAACGGGAATCAGGAGCAACACTAGAATAATGAAAGGTATTGATCTGAAGATATTAACCAACAGGTCGAGTAACGCATAGAGGGTTTTCAGCCTTCGCGATCTTGAACAGAGGTAAAGACCTACACCAAGCGGAATACCGAAAAGAGTTGCCAGGAAACCGGAGAGAAGAAGCATGTACAAAGTTTCGAGGGTCGCCTTGAATATTTGTGAGAACATCAGCGCACCTCCTCGAGAAAGAAGACGGAGTCTCTAAGTTTCTCTATGAACTGATCCTGTTTATGCCCATCAATCGCGATGATCATTGTTCCGAAAGGCCCGTTCTTCAGCTCTTCGATCTTCCCGTACAGAATGTTGATCATTATATCGAACTCCCTTGCTATCTCCCATAAGACTGGCTCGTGGGTACGCTCCCCCCAGAAGAGTACTCTCAAGAGCCGCTTCTGTCCTGAAAGAACGCTTCTTTCCAGTTCAAGAGGGCTTCCAAAGTCACTCACTTCATTGTTCTCGATCTTGACGAAGAATTCGTGTGTAGGTCCGAAGAAGTGCAGCTTCCCATTCTGCAAGTACGCTACTCTGTCACAGGTTCTCTTAATGACATCCATATCGTGGGTGACCACCGCGAAGGTAACGCGGCGTCTTTCGTTGAGGTTCACCACGAGGTCGAGAAGTCTGCCCGTAGTCCTCGGGTCGAGAGCGGAAGTGGGTTCGTCGAGAAGAATCAGCTTTGGATCCATTACCAGAGCGCGAGCGATTGCAGCTCTCTGCTGTTCGCCGCCGGAGAGCTGCGAAGGGTAGGCGCTCAGCCTGTGTTCCAGGCCGAGCTCCGAAACGATACTCATGACTCTTTCCCTGATCTCGCCCCTGCTGATTCCCTGAATCCTCAGAGGGAAAGCGATGTTCTGGTAGACGGTTCTGTAACGAAACAGGTTGTAGCTCTGAAAGACCACTCCTATCTTCTTTCTAATGCTCCTCACTTTGCTTTCGTTAAGACCGACTATGTTTTGACCGTCGAACATGATCGATCCGCTGTCCACCGGCTGGAGAAGGTTAAGGGTACGGAGCAGAGAGGTTTTCCCTGCTCCCGACAACCCTACGATTCCGACAATCTCGCCCTCTTCGATGGAGAAGCTGACATCATCGAGGATCTTTCTCCTTCCCGATTTGTCTTCGAAAGAAAGGTTAAGTCTGTCAACGCTCAGTATCAAAGCATCAAACCTCAGAAAACGGGCACTACCGCACCATCATATTTCTCGTTTATGAAGTCTCTTACCTTCTCCGACGTCAACACACTGATGAGAGCTTCGACCCATGCTTTGTCTTTATCAACCTCTCGAATTGTGATTATGTTTGCGTACGGAGATTCTCCACCTTCTATGAACTCCGCGTCCCTGACCGCATTAAGGTTGATGGTAAGCGCGTAATTAGTGTTTATGACGGCTCCGGCGACGGTCTTGTCGTCTGTGTATACCCTTGGAATAAATCCGGCCTCGATTTCCACAAAGGTCAACTGCCTGGGATTCTCTTTGATGTCTAGAACTGTAGATTCCAGCTTCGAAGGGTCCTTGAGCTCAATAAGCCCGTTGTTGTGAAGCAGAATGAGAGCCCGGCCCTCGTTTGTCGGATCGTTCGGAACGGCTATCTTCTCACCCGGGGAAAGCTCCTCAATAGGTTTCTTAAGGAAAAACCCCATCGGTTCAACGTGTATTGCCTTTGCCGAAACCAACCCTTTTATTCCTCTTTGAGAAGTGAAGGACTCAAGATAAGGAACGTGCTGGAAATAATTCGCATCTAGTTCCCCTGTGGAAAGGGCGATGTTTGGAAGAACATAGTCATTGAACACAACGATTTCCAGTTCGTAGCCCAGCTCGGCGAGGTCGGCCTTGATTACCTCCAGAATTTCGGCGTGGGGTACTGGAGTGGCGCCTATTCTGATCTTCGTGGTACCGAACGCAAATACGACTCCCAGTAGAACGATCAACACAAGAAACTTCTTCATACAAATCCCTCCTGATATAAAAAAAGGGCGTCTCCTTTGAGACGCCCTGCTTCTATTTTTTCAGGTACAGCTAAGCACCCGAAGAAACAAGGGCGTTGCCGTACATCATCATAGCTATTCTGTTTTTCTCTCTAAAAGTCTCTTCAATCATAAGAAAACCTCGCGATTATTTAGCTCATTATAGCCCATCGGCTCTTTCCAAAGCAAGTCGCTATTGTTAAGAAATCGCTCGAGACAGCTCCCGTCTCAACTGGACTCATTATAGGTGGAAACTCTTATGAACGGTTTGCCGTCATCTTTCTCTTTGTAGCAGGCTTTCAGAAGTCTGCAGCTGGTGGTTTTCGGGTCTTTGCAGGTCAGGAAAGTGAACGAGAGATCCTTTGCTCTTCCCTTAAGCAGTTCCATGCTTAATGCGGAAAGCAGGCTATCGAGCCGCTTCTCTTCCTTCTGACCGTACATCCTGGAATTCGCGTCGGTCTTGACCGTTTCATTCCATAGATTCTCCGTGATAACTACCGGCAGTTTGATTCCAACCCTCTTCGCATAAGGTGTAACATCAATCATGCCCCCGTCTATTACTTGAATCTTCGGGGAGCCGAGTGATGTTTCTCCGATGCTCATTGCTAGCACCTCCATAATAAGTGTTACTATTACCATAACATCTTAGAAAGACGGTTGCAAAGGCAAACAAGAGACTCCCCGGTTGTCTGGAGCCGTTTAGGCCGATATACCTGACAAAGCCTCTGAAAAGCGTTACAATTCGAATCTTAATCGCCGATTATTTTTATCAGAACTCGCTTTCTTCTCATACCGTCCAGTTCATAGTAGAAGATCTGCTCCCATGGTCCAAAGTCCAGTCTTCCCTCAGTAACGGCTACCACCACTTCCCTCCCCATAACGGTTCTCTTCAGGTGGGCGTCCGCATTGTCCTCGAATCCGTTGTGTTCATACTGCGAGTAAGGTTTCTCGGGCGCAAGCCTTTCCAGCCATTTTTCGAAGTCATTATGAAGCCCGGATTCGTTGTCGTTGATAAAAACACTTGCAGTTATGTGCATGGCGTTCACGAGTAGGAGTCCTTCCTGGATCCCGCTTTCTTTGAGCGCTCTTTCGACATCTGGAGTGATGTTGATTATCTCTCGCCTGGTTGCGGTGTTGAAGAAGAGCTCTTTCCTATATGATTTCAAATCCTTCACCTCCTTCTCGATTAAAACACGTAGGGAATTAGCCGCCACGTCTTCTTGCAGTATTCCCTATAAGCATCTCCAAAGACCTGTTTTAGATTTCTTTCCTCCACTGCAATTCTGTACAGGATGCCTGTCGTTGGGAGTGTGAAAGCAAGGCTCGAACTGAGCGGATAACTGAAAACAAGTGCAAGGCCTAGAAAGCCCGCGATTTCCGCGGCATAGGCAGGATGAAGGATTACTCTGAACAGTCGATCCGTTCTCAGCTCTTGACCGGGAAGCGCTCCTACATCGATCGCGAACGACGGGCCAAGCTGGCGGACGACAAAAAAACGGATAACAACGGCGAATACCATCAGTGCGACACCGACATATCTATGCGGAAGAAACGGAACCATAAATGCTTCCTTTGAGCTGCCGTCGACAGTCACCGCTCCAAACATACCCGCAAGAACAAAGGCAAGCATAATGTATTTCGATCGCTTCTCCTGGAGTTTTCCACTGATCTTTCTGTTGTGAAAGAAGAAAAGATAGATGTCGAATCCGACCCAGAAAATGAGAACGATGAAGAAAAACAGTTGACCAGACATAACGAAACCTCCGGGAGAAAGTGGATGCAGTTCAATTCTATCATCAAGCCTGGGTGAAGAAGATCTCACATCAAAGCCCTTGCTGGATGTCTTCGACTGGATCTGTTAGCAAATGTATGGCGTCCGGCAGATGTAGTAAAATTGTAATACAGGTGGTGATGAGATGATTTTCGGGAAAGGTGAGAGGGTAGTATTCTTTCGCTTCGAGGATGGAGAGGATTTTGTTGATGCATTTGTTCAAGCCCTTTCGGAAAATGGGCTTGATTCGCTCGTGGTTATTAGTGGAATCGGTATGTTGAGAGACTTCAAGATCGGCTGGTTCAACATGGCCACAAAGCAATATGAGACGGAAAACCTCGCGATCATTTAGCTCATTATAGCCCATCGGCTCTTTCCAAAGCAAGTCGCTATTGTTAAGAAATCGCTCGAGACAGCTCCCGTCTCAACTGGACTCATTATAGGTGGAAACTCTTATGAACGGTTTGCCGTCATCTTTCTCTTTGTAGCAGGCTTTCAGAAGTCTGCAGCTGGTGGTTTTCGGGTCTTTGCAGGTCAGGAAAGTGAACGAGAGATCCTTTGCTCTTCCCTTAAGCAGTTCCATGCTTAATGCGGAAAGCAGGCTATCGAGCCGCTTCTCTTCCTTCTGACCGTACATCCTGGAATTCGCGTCGGTCTTGACCGTTTCATTCCATAGATTCTCCGTGATAACTACCGGCAGTTTGATTCCAACCCTCTTCGCATAAGGTGTAACATCAATCATGCCCCCGTCTATTACTTGAATCTTCGGGGAGCCGAGTGATGTTTCTCCGATGCTCATTGCTAGCACCTCCATAATAAGTGTTACTATTACCATAACATCTTAGAAAGACGGTTGCAAAGGCAAACAAGAGACTCCCCGGTTGTCTGGAGCCGTTTAGGCCGATATACCTGACAAAGCCTCTGAAAAGCGTTACAATTCGAATCTTAATCGCCGATTATTTTTATCAGAACTCGCTTTCTTCTCATACCGTCCAGTTCATAGTAGAAGATCTGCTCCCATGGTCCAAAGTCCAGTCTTCCCTCAGTAACGGCTACCACCACTTCCCTCCCCATAACGGTTCTCTTCAGGTGGGCGTCCGCATTGTCCTCGAATCCGTTGTGTTCATACTGCGAGTAAGGTTTCTCGGGCGCAAGCCTTTCCAGCCATTTTTCGAAGTCATTATGAAGCCCGGATTCGTTGTCGTTGATAAAAACACTTGCAGTTATGTGCATGGCGTTCACGAGTAGGAGTCCTTCCTGGATCCCGCTTTCTTTGAGCGCTCTTTCGACATCTGGAGTGATGTTGATTATCTCTCGCCTGGTTGCGGTGTTGAAGAAGAGCTCTTTCCTATATGATTTCAAATCCTTCACCTCCTTCTCGATTAAAACACGTAGGGAATTAGCCGCCACGTCTTCTTGCAGTATTCCCTATAAGCATCTCCAAAGACCTGTTTTAGATTTCTTTCCTCCACTGCAATTCTGTACAGGATGCCTGTCGTTGGGAGTGTGAAAGCAAGGCTCGAACTGAGCGGATAACTGAAAACAAGTGCAAGGCCTAGAAAGCCCGCGATTTCCGCGGCATAGGCAGGATGAAGGATTACTCTGAACAGTCGATCCGTTCTCAGCTCTTGACCGGGAAGCGCTCCTACATCGATCGCGAACGACGGGCCAAGCTGGCGGACGACAAAAAAACGGATAACAACGGCGAATACCATCAGTGCGACACCGACATATCTATGCGGAAGAAACGGAACCATAAATGCTTCCTTTGAGCTGCCGTCGACAGTCACCGCTCCAAACATACCCGCAAGAACAAAGGCAAGCATAATGTATTTCGATCGCTTCTCCTGGAGTTTTCCACTGATCTTTCTGTTGTGAAAGAAGAAAAGATAGATGTCGAATCCGACCCAGAAAATGAGAACGATGAAGAAAAACAGTTGACCAGACATAACGAAACCTCCGGGAGAAAGTGGATGCAGTTCAATTCTATCATCAAGCCTGGGTGAAGAAGATCTCACATCAAAGCCCTTGCTGGATGTCTTCGACTGGATCTGTTAGCAAATGTATGGCGTCCGGCAGATGTAGTAAAATTGTAATACAGGTGGTGATGAGATGATTTTCGGGAAAGGTGAGAGGGTAGTATTCTTTCGCTTCGAGGATGGAGAGGATTTTGTTGATGCATTTGTTCAAGCCCTTTCGGAAAATGGGCTTGATTCGCTCGTGGTTATTAGTGGAATCGGTATGTTGAGAGACTTCAAGATCGGCTGGTTCAACGTGGCCACAAAGCAATATGAGACGGAGTATATCTCAGCGCCTCATGAACTTCTTCATGTTTCGGGAAACGTATCGCTCAAAGGCACCTCTCCATTTCCACATCTTCATGTAGCGCTTTCAGGGCCTTCGAGAAGCGCAGTTGGCGGCCACCTGTTCGGAGGGACAGTGTGCAATACGACGGAGCTCTTTGCAGTCAGGACCGGTGACCTGAAACTTATAAGAGATGCTTCCGGCGCCGCAACGCCTCTGGAATTCAGAAAGTGAGTCCATCGAATTGAGATTCCTTCACTGTTCAGATATTCATCTGGGGAGAAGACCAATCGGCTCCCCGAACAGCCCGTATTCATCTGCAAGATATGAAGACTATTTTTCAGCCTTTGACTATGTAGTTGATTGGGCCGTGCAGAACAAGCC
>WOZY01000180.1 GCA_011620045.1 Mesotoga sp. | reverse complement strand
AGATGAGAGAGGGCGAGACTGAAGAGAATTCTATTATAAGATACTAGACGCAATGCGCCGAAAAGAATCGGCAGTCGCAATGCTGACAGAAGCATGTCAGGACGCAAGGCTGGTGAGGATCACACCAGGTCGCAATGCCCGCTTCGCGGGGAAAGAAGCGCTGAACGCTGAAAGATCCGCTCATAAGGCTCTCTTCAGATAACGGAGCACCGTTCAACGGCGAACCGGTTTCACATTGCTCCTTCCTACTCCCAACCTGCTATCCCCAACCTCGGTCTTTAGAAGCCAAGATACCGAAACAAATTCTAGATGACAAAGTGAGTGGTTGCAAAGAGTCGCTACGGAATGACGAAGTGAAGGAGTTCCTATAAGCAACTACGAGATCGTAATGTAAGAGAGTGCCTCAAAGAGTCACCACTAGGGATGACAGTGTTCTCTTAGTTCAGCTCATTTTCCTTTGTCACGTGACCGACAAAGCTCCTGGTAAGAGTCTGGATCCTCTCGCTTCATGGAACTGACCAAGAACGAAGAACAGACTCTTTCTCTCACACCGTCAACGGTTGACTAGTTTCGCATGATCTTCCGACCTCCCACCACCAGCCTCAAACCTCGTCTTTTTTCTTGCAACTTACATCTTGCAGCTGATCCTTTTCATTTTCCTACTCCTAACCAGCAACTACGGGCTCTACACGATCTCAATGATCTGATGCTTGTCTATTTTGAGCATCTGATGTATTCTTCTTCCATGGGGATTCAAGCATTATTGGCAGGTGGATGATGGACCGGAGTAGAGAAAAGCCTTCTGGAACAAAGCCAGTGATCTTACTGATTCTTACCGGTCTTCTTTGGAGTACCGGAGGTCTTTTAATCAAGAACGTAGACTCAAATCCTCTTGCTATATCGGGAATGAGGAGCATAATCGCATCCCTGGTAATACTCGTTGCTCTTGGGAAACCGAAATTCACATGGTCTCTGCCGCAGATCGCCTCTTCCCTTTCTTACTCGGCCACGGTGATTCTCTTTGTTTCGGCAAACAAGATGACAACGGCTGCAAATGCTATTCTGCTGCAATCGACTGCACCTGTTTATGTTGCTTTGTTAAGCGCGTGGATATTGAAAGAAAGGGCGAAGCTTCTCGATTGGATCACTATTGTTGCGGTGTTTGGCGGTATGGCCCTCTTCTTCTTTGAAAGCCTGGACAGCAGGGGAATGACGGGAAATGTTCTGGCTGTTGCAAGTGGAGTGACCTTCGCTCTGTTCAACATTTTCATGAGACTTCAGAAGGACGGGTCGCCGATGGAGTCAGTACTTCTGGGGAACATACTGACGGCTGCAATCGGAGTACCTTTCATTGTGGGGGCTCTACCGAGTCCTTCCGGATGGATCAGCCTCTTCATTCTGGGCGTAGCACAACTGGGATTATCATATGTTTTCTACTCTGAGGCAATCAAATATTCTACGGCTCTCGAGGCGATATTGATTCTTATGATCGAGCCCATTCTCAGTCCCGTTTGGGTATTTTTGTTCATGGGAGAGATTCCTGGTAAACTTCCCATGATTGGAGGAGCAGTAGTTATTGGGGCTGTAACGGCTAGGTTTGTTCTTAGAAATCTCTCCGGCAGGCCAATTCTTCTGAAATATGGAGTTTCCAGGAGATCCAGAAGGCAAGATTCCGCTTTACTTTAGATTTCAGCTCCTTTGTTAAGACTTCAATCCCGATAATGTTGTAAAATTGTTTGAATACATAACAAGATTGGAGGTGCATCATGCATTCAGATGAAGCATACTCCGCAGTTATTAACAAGATACTGTCTGGCGGAGCGGATTTTGCAGAGATCTTTTTGGAAGAGAGATATACGGGTAGTATAAGCATGGTTCAGGGTGAGGTAGAAGGAAGCGTTTCGGGGAAATTATTCGGAGCGGGGTTACGTGCCTTTAAAGGCACAAGAAGCATCTACGCTTACACAAATGAACTTTCGCTCGATGGGCTTATGAAAGTTGCAGAAAGGCTTAGGGCCGTTATCAGTCAGGAGAAGGTCACGGATCCCGTAATTGATTTTAGAAATAATGAGTCTGTTGACGTCTGTCCAGTTCTCTTTTCACCGAATAACGTACCAAAGAAAGACAAGGTAAGAGTTATGCAGCTTGCCCATGAAGGAGCATCAACCTTCGCTGCGACCATTTCTCAGGTTGTCGTGAATTTCATCGAATACGATCAAAATGTCTGGATCTACAATTCCGAAGGCGTAAAGGCTCAGGATCGCCGCGTAAGAACGAGACTGGCGATATCCGCGGTTGCCACAAAAGACGGACAAATGGAAAGCGGTTTCTACGGACCAGGAGCAGCAATGGGCTTTGAGTTCTTCAATATAGTCGATCCCAGAGCCGCCGGTGAAAGGGCTGCAAGAATTGCCGACAGAATGGTGAGAGCGGAATTCGCTCCCGCTGGAAGAATGCCGGTCATAATCTCTAACGAGTTTGGAGGAGTAATATTTCACGAGGCCTGCGGCCATGCGCTTGAGGCCACGGGAGTAGCCAAAGGTGCATCTGTATTTGCCGGTAAGCTCGGTCAGAAGATAGCAAATGAATGTGTCTCTGCCATAGATGATCCTACAATTCCCAATGCCTGGGGATCTGCAAATGTTGACGATGAAGGTACACCGACCAGAAAAAATCTACTGATCGATAAAGGAGTTCTCAAGAGCTACATGGTCGATCGTCTTGGTGGATTAAGAATGAAAATGGAACCTACTGGAAGTGCAAGAAGGCAGGATTACACGTTTGCGCCGACATCAAGAATGAGCAACACGTTCCTCCTTCCCGGAGAATATTACCCCGAGGAGATAATAGCCGCCACAGATTACGGTCTTTACGCTAAGTCTCTCGGCGGGGGGTCGGTTATGCCTTCCACAGGAGAATTCAACTTTGCGGTAAAGGAAGGATACATGATAGAGAAGGGAAGGGTAACCAGACCGGTAAGGGGCGCGACTCTTATTGGAAAGGGCAATGAGGTCCTTACGAAGATAGATATGGTTGGCAACGATCTCGAACGGGGACAGGGCATGTGCGGGTCGCTCTCGGGTTCGATCCCGGCCGATGTAGGCCAGCCGACTGTGAGAGTCTCTGAACTCATCGTTGGGGGGCGAAACTGATGGATTTCAAGACTTTCGTTGATAAGGCTTTCGAAATATCTAGAAGAAAGGGCTTTGATGAAGCCGAGATCTATTATTCGAGAGGTGGAGAATTTCAGCTGAGCTCTCTGAACGGTGAAATCGATTCATATACGGATGCCAGTTCGACAGAGGTTTACTTCAGAGGTCTCAAGAACGGAAAGATCGGCACTGCATTTTCAGAGATTCTGAGCGAAGAGGTGGCAACACTGCTGGTGGAAGAGGCATTTGAGAACTGCTCCATAGCCAGCGGAGAGGATGTCTATATCTTCCATGACGGGACGGGTGATTACAATGACTTTGAAGGTTACTCAGGAGCCTTCCAGAAGAAAACCGTGAAGGAAAAGATCGATACCATAGTGTCTCTGGAAAAGCTGGCTCTGGAATACGACAAGAAGATCCTGATGGTTCCCACATGCAGAACCGCCGATACCTGGTCTGACGTAACTATAATCAATACGCTTGGACTGAATAGGCAGTACAAGAGCGACGGTGGATTTGCCGTTGTTGTGAGCCTCGCAGGCGACGAGAAATCTAAGAAGACAGGCTTCAGTTTCTCTCTTGTCAGAACACCTGAAGAGCTAAATGTGAAAAGAATCGCTGAAGAGGCTTCAAGAAGGGCTATAGATCAGCTTGGCGCGGTAAACGTGAAGAGTGGAAAGTATAGAGTCGTTTTCAGGAACGATGTCTTCGGGCAGCTCTTCGGAACTTTTACCTCTATGTATTCGGCAGACAACGTTCAGAGAGGCCTTTCCGTCTTGAAAGGAAAAATGGGAACCGTAATTGGATCAAGCAAGCTTACGGTGTACGACGATCCCTTCCTTCCTGAGAGTCCTTACAGTAAGCCGTTTGACGACGAAGGAGTGCCAACTCGCAAAAAAGCGCTTGTTGAGAAAGGCGAGTTGAAGACTTTCCTGTATGATTTGAGAACGGCCGAAAAGGAAGGTACGAAGTCCACGGGTAACTCCGTAAGGGGTACCTACAGGTCGAAGCCTTCAATAGCTCCAGTCAACACTGTTGTAAGATCGGGAGACTTGAGTTTCGATGAACTCCTCGAAACTATGGGTGAAGGCATTCTCGTTACGGATCTTACCGGCCTTCATTCCGGCACTAATCAGGTTTCGGGTGAGTTTTCGCTTGGAGCAAGCGGCTTCTTCGTGAAGAACGGGAAGATAAGCAATCCCATAGAGCAATTTACGATATCTTCGGACATACTGAAGGTCTATAGCGACATTTTAGAAGTTGGCAACGATTCGGTTTCATCTATCTATCGTGTGTGTTCTCCTTCAGTCTTAATAGATGAGATCGATGTAGCTTCTGAATGATAGAGGAGGTGGCTCTTTTGCCTTTATACAGGTTTGTTTGCAAAGAGTGTGCGCACGAAGAGAGTCTTCTTCTTGGAATGAGTTCGCCGGTACCTCCCTGTGAAAGATGCGGGGGGACTCTTTCAAAGCAGATAACTAATATTTCAAGTTTCGGATTATCATCGGGTTCCGACGGCTGTGACTCATGCTCTGGTGGAAGCTGTTCAGCCTGCGGACACTGACTTCGAGATACTGAAGTGTCCGGACAATCTGACCGGGCACTTCTGTTTCCATATATATGAGTAGACACTTGTTTTCAGGATAATTTGCCGGAGAATATAAGATTGTCTTGAACAGTTATGAGGCCTTCATCCTTCCAACCCGATAGTAAAACTCTTCTCAGTAGAGCTCCAGATACTTGCTGATCTCCCAGTCGGTGACCGAAGCGCAGAATTGGCTCCATTCGCCCTCTTTTGATCTGACAAAGGTGTTGAATATATGATCACCAAGCGTCGATTTCACGAATTCGCTGTTTCTGGTAAACTCAAGAGCATTGATGAGAGTCCCTGGAAGGTTTTCTATCATCAGTTCCTTTCTTCTCAAACCTTTCATATTGAAGATGTTCTCATCTACAGAATTTGGTGGTTCAATCTTTTTCTCTATGCCGTCTAGTCCAGCCGCGAGTGTTACCGCAAGCGCCAGATAAGGATTGCATGTTGGATCCGGGCTTCTGAATTCAAGTCTTGTTCCTTCTCCTCTTGTACTGGGTATTCTGATCATTGCGCTTCTGTTTCCCAGCGCCCAAGAGATATTCACGGGGGCCTCGTATCCCGGTGTAAGTCTCTTATAGCTGTTTATAGTTGGATTTGTAACAGCGGTAATCTCTTTTGCGCGCAAGATAATTCCCCCTATGAAACTCAAAGCGGTTTCACTTAGCCCGTGATCTTTTGAGGGATCGTAAAAGGCATTGTTGCCGTCCGAGAAGAGGCTCATGTGAATGTGCATTCCAGATCCATTTACCCCGGAAAAGGGCTTGGGCATGAATGTTGCATGAAATCCGTGGGCTCTTGCTATTGTCTTTACCACCCATTTGAATGTCTGAATATTGTCTGCGGTTTTCAATATGTCAGTGTATCTGAAGTCAATTTCGTGTTGTGAAGGGGCCACCTCATGATGTGCCGCCTCAACTTCAAAACCCATTTCCTGAAGAGAAAGCACGATCTGTTTCCTTACCTCTTCACCTCCGTCAACTGGAAGGAGGTCGAAATAACTTCCCGTATCCAGAAACGCTCCGATCGGTTTTCCACAGTCACGGTCTCTCTTGACTATGAAGAACTCCGGTTCCGGACCGGCGTAAGTATCGAACCCCATACTCTTAGCTCGCTGGATAACTCTCTTCAAAACAAATCTCGGATCTCCCTCAAATGGAGTACCGTCAGGCTTGTAGACATCACAGATAAGTCTTATGGTTTGTCCCTGACAATTGTCCCAGGGAAGGAAGGCAAAAGTGGAAATATCCGGTCGTAAATACATGTCGGACTCCTCGATTCGCACAAAGCCGTCGATTGAAGATCCGTCGAACATTGCACCCTTTTCGAGAATTGTAGGCAGCATTCTCGCAGGAACTTCAACATTCTTCAGCATCCCGTTTATGTCGGTTATCTGAAGCCGTACAAATCCAATTTCGCCCGATTCGCTCTTCTGAATCAATTCTTTTTCAGTCATGTTACTCCCCCGCTATCCTTGCCCGACCCAAGGGCATGAGATACTAAAGTTTACGCCAAACTGATAACATTATAAATCATTAGTTGAATTTCCCGGGGACTGATTGATGATAAACTAATCATAGGGAGGTGCCTGATGAACATAAAGCGTGCCTTTGTCAGTGTACATGACAAGTCAAGACTGGAAAAGATTGCAGGCTATCTTGTCTCGAACGGTGTGGAAATCGTTGCTACTGACCATACCGCGGAATACCTCATAGATCATGGTGTTGAGGCAATAAAGGTCGCTGATTACACGGGTTTTCCTTCAATATTCGATGGACGGCTGAAAGCCATTCACCCAAAGATCATAGGTGGGATCCTTGCGATCCAGGATCTTCCTGCCCATATTGAGGAAATGAGAGAACACTCGATTCTGCCTTTCGACATGATAGTTATGAATCTCAAACCTTTCGAGTCTGCCGTCAAGGAATCACCGGATGAGTCGAACCTCTCAAAAGAGATCGATGTCAGCGGACCGGCTCTGTTGATGGCAGGCGCCAAGAACCACAGGGACATTGTAGTCATATCCGATCCGACGGATTATGATGAAGTGATTGAAAGTCTAGAGGACTGTGGAGATGTTCCCCTTCTGAAGAGAAGAAGATACGCCCTTAAGGCGATCTACGCTGCCTTGCTTTACAATTCTTCCATTCATCGGGCGTTGTCGCAGATCTTTGCATCCGAGAAATACGATTACACGGTCATGGAACACGTTATGCAGCTTCTCTATGGCGATAATCCCTCTCAGAGGGCTTACCTGCTAAAACTCTCGCAGAAACCGGGACTGCTTGACGAGGTTCAGATTGGTAACCCTTCGGTGGGGCTAAAGAAATCACAATTGAGAAATATGAATGTGTTCATGGAGCTCTATTATTACAGTGACAACATTTCCGTGTTTCTTGACAAAGGCAAGATAGTCAAAGTCTGTTCAGGCAGACTGCCCGAATGCACTTCTGATGGCGGTCCTGATACGATGTTCGCTTCTACTTTTGCCATCGACGGAGATACTCTAAAGAAGCTTCACGAAAGCGGAATCGAGGCTTTCGGCGGTGTTTTTGATCGTGATGCGATACGTGCCGCACGAGAAAGAGATATCATGATACTGACTGCTCCTGCGCATGAAGCGGTGTCACTCTCCGAAGAAACATACTCCGGCTTTGGCAACTACTTCGTAAGAGAACACACGTTCAAGTTGAAAAACTACGAACTTGAGATTGATGACAAGCTCGCTCTCTACTGCTCACGTATAAACAGGGCAAATAGCTTCTCCATCTTCAGAGACGGAGAGAGCTTGCTTCTTCTGAGCGGATTGAGTTACGGAGAAATGATGAACTACGACTTCACAAAGCACGATCTTAGAGAGTCAGTTATGGCTTGTGATAATGATTTGACCGACGAGTTAATAAAAAAACTCGTTGCCGCAGGGGTCAAGAGAGTTATCTTGCCGGGTACAAAAAGGACTTATTCCCATAGAAACGTTCTTGTGCTTGGAGTTGACTTCACAAGACTCAACAATTGACTAGTACTTGAAAGCTGCGAAGACAGACTATATAATGTAGTTACACCATGCTAGGCGGGGAGCTGGCGGTTCCCTGTACCCGAAATCCGCCACACGCGGGGCCGAATGCCTTTTGAGGCTTTGCCGGTCTGGTGTCGGTTTGTCTGAAGGTGTTGAGGATTGAGTCCTGCGCAACGGGAACTTGCGAACCTGGTCAGATCCGGGAGGAAGCAGCCATAAGCGAGCACTCTCGTGTGCCGTGGGGGCGCTCAGTCTGAGCCGGATGGCAAGTACGGCCAGGTCGTCACTGTCGATGAAGGATGCATGGTGTTTCTTCTTCTATGTATAACACTTATCATCTGCTAGAATTAATATGACAATTATAGACGGTTTTAGGAGGTACATAGAATGTTGCTTAAGGGAGAAAAAAGCGCGGATTTTTCGCTCTTCGGTTCAGATCTCAAAGAGTACAAACTTAACGAATATCTAGGGAAAAAAGTCGTTCTCGTTTTTTATCCCGGTGCATTCACAAGTGTCTGTCAAAAAGAACTCTGCACTTTCAGAGATTCACTGGCGAATTTCGATAGCATGAATGCTGTTATCCTGGGGATAAGCATGGACAGCCCCTTTTCCAACAAGGCCTTTAAAGAGCAGAATTCTCTTTCCTTTCAGTTGCTTTCCGATGTAGGAGGGGAAGTGTCGAAGAAATACGGTGGTGTGCACGAGAATTTCTCCGGTGTCAAAGGCCTCACAGTCTCAAAGAGGGCTGTATTCATAGTGAACAAAGATGGCAAGATAGCTTACACATGGGTTTCGGAAGATCCGAGAGTAGAACCCGATTACGCAGAAATCTCAAATCAGCTGAAGAAGATTTAGCGACGGGGAACACCCCATCGATTAGTTATTGGAGGTTAACATGACTGAATTCAGCTTTCCAGAGTATTCAACAGAGCTTCTCGAAAGTCTTAAGGCAGGCAAAGTTCTGATTGGGGTAACCGACGGAGTGGAAACTAACCTGATGACAGTTGCCTGGGGTTTCTTAGGCCATACCTGGAATCGACCAGTGTTCATCGCCATGATCAGACCAAGTAGATTTACTCATAATTTCTTCAGGAGTAGTGACGGCTTCTCCGTTAACTTCATGTCGGAAAAGTGGCAGGAGGCTCTCGACTTCTGCGGGACAAGGAGCGGAAAGTATTTCGACAAATTCAAGGAAACCGGTTTGACACCACAAGAGGGAGTGTCGCCATCGATAGTGGTAGTGGGTGAGGCAGATAAGGTATTGGAATGCCGCGTTGTTTCTAAGGAAGCATTAACACCTCTTGCTCTGAACGGAAGTATAGCAAGCACTTTCTACGGTGATAATTCATATCATTCGCTCATATTTGGAGAAATCACCGATTCATACACTCTTCCTTGAATAGACTCCCATGATAACGGTAAGTATGAGAGAGGCGATTAGAATCGACCAAAGTATGTAAGACGACCAGTTCGGTGTCTGAAGGCTTAGTTTCGAAGAAGAGTCTTGCAGTAGAATATCTCTTGCGAAAATCAAAGAAACAATGGATTGAAATGAACATAGGAATCCAAGAACGAGGTTCAAATTCCTTATTCCCGCGCTCATTGAAGTGATCGAAGCCAAAATATACATGAGAAAAGAAATGGGCGCAAGAACTATTCCAGAAACAAAGATCGGCCTGATCGAGTCGGCATTCTGTACAATGTTCGTCGACATTTGGTTCGCCGCGACTATCAAAATTATCGAAAGCAAACCAACTATGGCGCCTACGGTCGTAAAGTATTTGTAAGCCTTTTCCTTTCTGCGGGCATGCGCCACGCTAATTGCCCCGCGATCTCTCTTCTTCAAATGAATCACCCAGACAGCCAAAAATCAGATCATAAAAACCTGGAAAAGCAATGGATATACCTTTCCAAAACGCTTTGTGTACCTGAGGTGCTGACAAAACATTATCATTA
>WOZY01000142.1 GCA_011620045.1 Mesotoga sp. | reverse complement strand
GAGCGGGATCTCCGTACCATAGACTATGAGAATCCACAAAGAAAAAAGAAAGGCCGTGCTCACGCAGGTAAGAATCGAAGCCGGGAACGTAGCCGCACTCGGCGAGCCAAATTCCTCTGGGGTCCCTTCCTGTATGTCTCTTGTATGAATCAACTCCTATTTCAATCTGTGCGTTTATCGCCTCGGGGAAATTCGTCATCAGCGGCAGAAAGCCATGTGTAGCGTTACAGGTCACAATTTCCAGCTCTCCGCTTTCCTGAAGTTTGGCGAATTCTCCGACTAGGTCACCATTGCATTCATTGTAAACAGTTCTTATCTCCTCCAGTTCCCGCAGATAATGCATTGCCAGCCTATTGGCGGCCGGATGCTCAGAAACGGTCCTGGAAATTTCGTTTCCAGCAAGTTCGATCGATGAACTCAGGTAATTGAGATATTTCTTCTGGAGGTCTTTGTTGGCGAACATCTCCATTAGAGGAGGAGTTATGCTCATTGTTACTCTGAAGTTTACTCCGTCTCTCTTAAGCCTTCTGAACACTTGCAATAGTGGAATGTAGGTCTCTGTAATCCCCTCGAACAACCATCGCTCTTCCATAAAGCTTGGAAAGTCAGGATGATTTATGAATGGCAAATGTGCATGGAGCATGAGGACGAATCTCCCTTTTTCCATACAATCACCTTCCGCTTCTGCTCTTCGAGATAGTCTTTATGAACTCATCGGAAGAGGGATTGTCGGATGGTCCGGAGGACTTAGCGTGCTTTCCGAAAGTGAATTGCTCGTGTGAAGCTTTTTGTTCTCTTCTCGATCCCTTCTTCAAGTCCACCCAGATTTCATGGTCTGTGAATTTTGGTGAATTCCTGGGGGTTCTCGCAATTCTGGACTTCAGCACACTCTTGAAATGTCCGTCACTATAGTAGCCAATTTCAGCAATGTAATCTGCGTCCGGAAAATCAATCTGAAAGTACCAGTTCCCGGCATCGACCGAGATGTCTGCTTCTTTGAATCTGTGAGCGTTTTTTCCATCGTAAATAATGTTGGTAATGTCGCTGACTCTTACCAGAAGCTTTGATGAAGAACTTGCAAGGTTTCTGGCGGTCAGTTCCGATAGATCCCACATCACATACACCCAGTAGGGATTAATCGGGTGAATCGAGACAAAGTCGCGAGAGTATGATGAAGGTATTTGCGCGTCGACGGGTTTTGATGGACGAAGGATTTCGGAGGGGGTCTTAACTGTAATAGTGCTGGAGTATTGACTACTTTTCTGAGCATACTTCTTCAGTGCACGAGCAATATCCTTCTTTCGCATTGTTCTCTTGAGATTGATTCCTATCATCTTCGCATAGCGACGAAGATCCTGAATCGTCGGGTCGTTGCTTAGAAAGGACTGTATTTCCTCGTTGTTCATGATAAAAACCTCCTGGGCATGATTTCCTACTCATATAGATGATATCACACTCCAGGAAGATAAATCAAGGGATTATAGGTAAATAACGACGATTATTATCTGTTTCCTTTCTCAGACAACTTAAGTTACCAGTTTTACGAAATATCTCTTAACTTATCTACTACGTAATCTGCCATATAGTCGCTATCCACTTGGAACTGAGAACCATCACTCATCACTTTGATGGTTACAATGTCTCTTTCGATTTCTTCCTTTCCAATCAAAAGAGAAATTTTCGCCCCTATTCTTGCCGCATGTTTCATCTTGTTGCGCATATTTCTCTCCATTACATCAACGAACGTCGATACACCCATCTTGCGGAGCCTTCTGGCGTAGTCAAATCCCCTCACGCTTTCTTCTCTTCCAAAAGCCAGAATAGCCACTTCGGAGGTTTCCGGTCCATTGATCTTCACGTTTTCAGATTTGAGAAGCATCACAATTCTTTCAAGGCCTATTGCAAAACCAACTGCAGGGCAGCTATTTCCTCCTATGTATTCGACCAGACCATCGTATCGTCCACCGCCGACCAGTTGATCCTGGCTCCCGAGGGAAGAAGATCTTATTTCAAAGGCAGTTCGCGTGTAATAGTCAAGTCCGCGCACCAGAAACTGATCCACCTCATACTCAATTCCTGCTCTCTGCAGATACCACTGCAGTTCCTCGAAATGGCTCCTGCAATCGCTGTCAAGGTACTCTAAAATACCCGGAGCTCCGTGAACCAGTTCCTTATCGATCTTGCAATCGAGCAACCTGAGAACATTTGTCTCGTATCTGCGCTGACAATCGGGACACATCCCGGGAAGTTTGTCGCTATAATACTCTTTGAGGGCGGTCTTGTAATCCTCTCTGCAAACTGGGCAACCAATTGAGTTTATAAAAAGCTTTGCCTTATTGATCTTCAGTTCTTTGAGAAAGCTGTAGGCCATCTCGATTATCTCGAAGTCGGCTAAAGGGCTCTCGGAACCCAATATCTCGGCACCGAACTGATGAAACTGCCGCAACCTTCCCGCCTGCGGCTTCTCATAACGGAACATTGGACCGTTGTAGAAGAGTTTAACAGGGGACCCGAGATTTACGAAGGAGTTTTCAATGAACGCTCTCGCAACACCTGCGGTTCCTTCTGGTCTAAGAGTTATGGACCTGCCGCCTTTGTCTTCAAATGTGTACATCTCTTTCTGAACGACATCCGTCGATTCGCCAACGCTCCTCTTGAAAAGCTCGGTCGCTTCGAATATGGGGGTTCGTATTTCGGTGAATGCGTACTTATGGGAGATATTCCTGATTGCTTCTTCGGCGAAGTGCCAGTACTCAATATCTTCAAAGGCAATGTCCTGAGTACCTTTTATTCTGTTAATCATGACTTTATTCATTCCTCCGTCTTCTAAATAAGATCTTTCCATCTCTCAACAACTTAGTTATAGCATATATGACAACCAGAAACTCGAGTCTTCCAAGAAACATGCCAATTGTCTCGGTCCATATAAGTCCTGCAGGCGCTCCTGGGGCAGTTATCCCTACCGAGAGGCCCACGGTACTCAAGGCAGAAGCATATTCGAAGGCTGAAAAGGCCATCGAATGGCCATATGACATCAGTACTCCCATGCCGATGGCATAGGTCGAAAAGTACAGAGAGAAGACGAGCAAGATCTCTTTCACGAGAGAGTTGTCTATGTATCTTCGAGTTTCACCTTTCCAAATCTCCTGCTTCAGGATCGCATCCTTCGGAAGGAAATACCTTCTTATTTCCAGCCAGAGTATCTTTATTATTGCGAACAATCTGTACTGCTTGAGACCGCCCGAGGTTGAATCAAGATCACCGCCGAATATCATCAGCAGCACAATCAAGTAGATTCCATAATGATTCCAGGGCACAAAGTCAACGGTGGAGAAACCCGTGCCAGTGAGAGCAGACACAGCCTGAAAGAGACTGTGTCGGAATTGTTCTGCTCCCGAAGAGTAAAATACTGCCAGAGTTCCAGTCATCAGGAGTGGAGTGAAAATCGCGAGAATAATGAACATCAGCTTGGGTTCCCCGTTGTTCCAAAAGGCTCTGAAGTTCTTCTTCCAGAGCGTGTAATGAATTCCAAATCCAGTAGCTCCAAGCAGCATAAGGATGATCGTTATGATTTCAATAGAAACACTGTTAAATTCTCCGATAGACCCAGCTCGGGTCGAAAACCCCCCTGTTGCCAGAGCGGTCAATGAGTGGTTCACCGCATCGAAGAAGCTCATGCCGGCCAGTCTGTACATTATTACTCCGGCCAGAGCGTATGAACCGTATATTACCGCGATTGTTCTCGTTGAGCTCTTGATATTAGGAACCAGATTGTCCATCCGTCCTTCGGCTTTGTAGAGGCCAAGTCCGGCCGGTCCAAGAATTGCAGACATCATGATAATCGCAATACCGGCTCCTCCAAGCTACTGCATAATGCTTCTCCAAAGAAGGAAAGTCCCGGGAAGCGTTTCAACATCTACCAGGGTCAAACCTGTCGTGGTCCAGCCGCTCGTTGACTCAAATACTGCCTGGGTGAAATTCAGATGACCGCCAATGATAAACGGGAGAGCGGACAGGAGGATAGCTATCACCCAGGAGAAAAGGACCACTATCGCGCCTTCCTGAATAGTTATCGGTGATCCGGGACGTACTCTCATAGTTAGCTTAAGTATCAGTCCCATGGCAAAGCTCAGCACAGCCGTAGTTACAAAGGCAAGACTTTGGACAAAGACATCGGGATTTCCGATGCAATATAGTAATGGGATCAACAACACAATGGGAAAGAATACGAAGAGATTTCCGAGGTATCCAAAGACAAGTCTATATCTCTGTTTCAAAAGATTCTGAAACATCTACACCTCTCCTAGAAGAGCTTCGAATACAGAAGATTGGACTGTGGGACTGCTCAGCACCAGGAGAACATCACCCATTTCAATAACTGTGTTTCCCCTCGGGATAATTACTTCGTCATCCCTGACTATTGCCCCTATGACGCTTTCTTTAGGAAGCGGAATGTCTTTGATCGCTTCTCCAAGAATTGGAGACTTCTCTGTCATTTCTATTCTGAGAATTGACACTTTTTCGGATGAGGGGAGAAGGTTCGTGATATGTTCTCTGAAGAGGCTGTCTTCAAGAGCCACTCCAAGGATTTCAGTCTGACTGACAACGCTCTTTATACCCATCTTCTCGAAGACGGCCTTATTGTCGGGGTCATTCACCATGGCAACCGGCCTCTATATTCCATACACTCTAGAAGCCATCAGACAAGCAACTAGATTGTCCTGATCGTACGGCGTTAAGGCCACAAAGAGGTCGGACCGGTCAAGCTCAAGTTGCTCCAAAACGTATCTCTTGCTTCCATCGCCTCTCACGATGACTGCTCGGAGCTTCTTAGCCATTTCGTCGCAGAGCCTCTCATTCTTGTTCACTATCATCACGTTATGACCTTTGCTTAGGAACCTTCTAGCCAGGTGATAAGCAATCTTCTCTCCGCCGATCAGCACAATCTTCATTTTTTGTCACCGCTGATGAAGTAGAGCGCATTCTTTACGTTTTCGACGGCTAACAGAGTTGGGCAGATCACTTCTATTCCAAAGTCCGAGAACATCTGCATGTTATTCGGGTCATAAGCTCTTGCAACAACCCTAGGAACTTCGAAATACTCCTTTGCCGACATCGAGATCATCAAGTTCGTGTTGTCGTCGGTGGTAAGCACCAAAGCGACATCGGCCTTGTCGAGCTTGGCTTCTTTCAGAACATCAAGCTCCGTTGCGTCCCCGAGGATGTTGAATCCAGTGAATTCATATGAGAGAGCATCGAAAGAAGACTCGTCCCTATCTACTACAACCACACTGCAACCCATTGATGAGAGCCAGTTGGCCATTCTCGATCCCAGCCTTCCGCATCCGAAGATAACAACATAGTACTCATCTTTTTTGATCGCACCCTTCATGAAAGGCATGCCTACTCCTCCAGTTTCTTCAATTCGTCTGAAGCTTCTTTAAAATCTTCGTCAAGCGAAAGCGAGGCCTTAAGGTGTTTGATAGCTAGTTTGGGTTTGTCCTTTGCCACCAGCAGAGCGTAAAGAAAGTGTGGAAACGGGGAGTCGGGATAATCTGAGAACAGTTTGCTCAGTAGCGATTCCGCGCTACCGGTTTCACCTTCTTCGATCAATCTTCTTATTTCTCGTGCGCGCTTGTATATGCTGTCTTGTTCTCTGAGAGCAAGTTCGAAAGCATCTCTGATTTCCTGGGGCGTAAAAGGCTTTGTCAGGAAATCAACTATGCCTGCTTTGAATGCACTTCTCATCGATTCGGGAGATGTATCTGAGGAGACAATTATTACGGGTATTGAGTAAGCTCTATTCTTCAGTTCGTTGAGGAATTGAATTCCATTCATTGAAGGCAAACTCAGATCGGTGAATAGGAGGTCTGGCTTTCGCTTCTCTATTTCTTCCAGGGCTTCCTCAGCTGTAACGAAAGTATGGACTTCGTTGTCTTCGTTCTCCATGGCCTTTTTGACAATTCGCCTGACATTTAGCTCGTCATCGACCACGTAAACGAGTGCCATGCAATCACCTCCACAACACAAATCATATTACCATATTAAGCTCAAATAGTGTTTGAGAGTTTCCACCAGAGGAATTCTTAGAAACTGTTCGTCTCAAATTGCTTCTTTGCGAAGTCAAAAAGAAAGGATATTGCAAAGCCCGATACAATGAGAGGGAGGTTCAATACCTCAATAGTCAATAGGCAACTTGAGATCAGTAATCCCTCCAGCCAGACACTGAATACCACAAGAACCTGGTATATTGAGAGCACGTAGGAGAAGAAGCTTCCAACCAACAGATGTGAATACCGTTTTCTGACATTGCTTTTCTTCTCAACAATTCCGAAAAAGTAGATAGCGGAGTTTATGCCAATGATGATGGCAAGAAACGGATCGTGGTCAGTCAGAAGCAATCCGTAGAATGAGTTTATCGAGAGAGCTGCAAAGAGTACTCCACCGAATATGAGCCAGAATGTTATCGACCTGCCTCTCATAGTAGTCCCCCAACTATTCTTACTATTAGTGCAACGATATAGGCAACGGCAAGACTGTAGAAGACGGAGAAGAGTACATACTTGTAGCTTCCGGTTTCATTCTTTATCACTGCAAGTGTTGGCATGCACGGAACATAAAGAAGTACAAAAACAAGGAAGCTCAAAGCTACTTCGGGTGTAATCAATGTTCTTATAGCACCAAGGGAGCTTCCTGAGACGCTAAGATTTCCAAAAAACGTTGTGAGCGATGAAACGATGACTTCCTTTGCGGCTATTCCAAAAACCAAACTGGTTATCATTTCCCACGTGTAACCCAGGGGTATGAACAGCGGTTCAAGCGATTTCCCGATAATCGCGGCGAAACTCCCAGCCCCTTCTGAGGGAAAGTAACTGAGAAACCATATTACAACAGAGGCGCCAAGTATGATAGTACCGGCCTTTTCGAGAAAGTGACGCCCCTTGTTCCAGGTATAGAGGATTATTGAACTGAGCCTGGGTTTTCTGTAACGTGGAAGCTCCATTATCAATGTGGAGGGCTCACCCTTGAAGAAGAGCTTGTTGATCAGCAGCGCTGAGAGCACCGTTATAACAATGCTCAAAACGTACAGGAAGAAAATCACTACACCGGCTCTTGAGCCGAAGAAGGTGCCTGCAATCAAAACATAGACGGGAAGCCTCGCGCTACAAGAAATAAAAGGTGAGACAAGAATGGTCACTATTCGCTCTTTTGGTTCGGAGATCGATCTTGTCGACATAATGGATGAAACATTGCATCCAAATCCAAGGAGCATAGATATGAATGAGCGCCCGCTGAGTTTCATTGCGTACATTGGTCTATCAATAACAAAGGCTGCTCTAGGCAAGTAGCCAGTTTCTTCAAGAATTCCAAGCGCCAGGAAAAGTATGAAAATGTTAGGCACGAAGACCAAAACGGCTCCGACGCCTCCTATTATTCCCTCAACAACGAGAGAACGAAGCCAATCTACGCCGATGAAGCCGCCAAATGCGCGCCCCAGGCCTCCGAGCAGTTCTTCAATCATAATCGACAAGGGTCCTGAGATAGTGAAGGTCAGCTGGAAGATGATGTACATAACCGCAAGGAATATCAAAATCCCAAGAAATCTATGAGTCATAACGTGATCTATTGCTTCGGAAAAATTCCACCCTATCTTTTCTTTACCCTTAACCGATGTGGAAAGGATCCTCTTTATATATTTGTAGCGAGTTTCAGCGATTTCCACAGAGAAGTCGTAGTCCAGAGTTATTCCCGTTATTTTTTGAACTTCGTAGTCCCTTTCCAGGAGCTTTATTGAAAGCCAACGTTCGTCAAACCCTGCCAGAGAAGGGTTTCCCCTTATTCTCTCGGATAGATCCCTAAGGTGAGCTTCCACTTCATCAGAGAAAAGATAGTGGACGTGGCTGCTGCTCTTGGTACTTTTCACAAGAGTATTCTTCAACTCTTCGATACCTTCGCCTGTGACAGCCGAAGTAAGGACAACCGGAATGCCAAGCTGCTTCGAAAGCTCGTTCTTGTCGATCTCAAAGCCTGCTTTCCTCGCTTCGTCGACTGAGTTCACTGCAAGGACTACGTCTCCGCGAAGCTCAAGAACTTGAAGAAGAAGATAGAGACTTCTTTCCAGGTTGACGGCATCACCTATGACCATTGCGACACCGGGCTTCTCATTCACAAGGAAATCCCTAGCTATTTTTTCATCGAGACTGGTGGCACCCAGGGTGTAAGTGCCTGGCAGATCAACAACATCCACGGTGTGACTGTGATGCTTCATCACTCCGGCTCTCTTTTCAACGGTAACGCCGGGCCAGTTTGCAACTACCTGTCTTGAACCGGTGAGAGCGTTAAATATACTTGTTTTGCCGACATTTGGGTTTCCTAGAAGCGCTATTGTAGATTTTCTTGACTCGATTTCGTCTCGATGATTTTCCACGACTGAATTTATCTCTCCCTAACTATGATTCTCATTGCCTGGCCTCGCGAAAGTGCAGAAAGGATACCATTTGCGTTTATCTCGATTCTCTTACCGATATTGCCGGTAACAGTGATTTTCTTGCCTACTTCTATCCCAACCATCCGCAGTCTCTCCCTGAAACCCATTCCACCATTAATGATGCTGACGAAGTATTCTCCATTTGTAGCATATGAAAGCGGAACGGAGGAGGTTTCGACAAGAATCCACATCGAAATGTCCTCTCTAAGGGTAATGTCAGTTCCCTTTATTCTGAATACTTTTGGGTCTCCGAAGGGGGCCACTTTTACCAGTTGGATCTCTTCACCACTTACGAAACCGAGACCACAGAGTCTCTCTCTTGTTAGAGGAGGAAGCTCCAGTTTTCTTATCTTGCCCATTTCTCCTTCGCACATTCTTGACAGAGGAACGACCATTAACATCACCCTTATTGAGAATTTGTCTCAATAAGATTGTATCATTAAACGACCCTCGATGCACATGGATGTGGGAGAAATACTCGGGTGGATCGCCTTTCAAGGCTGAACTTGGCGTTATCTTTAGTTTAACAATTGACGTATAATCTTTGAGAAGGGAGTGGTTGGATGCTTAAGATATACCAGGTTGATTCATTTACGGCGGTTCCTTTTGGCGGGAATCCCGCCGGGGTCTGTCTCCTTGATGAGGAGATCGACGAGAGACTATATCCAAGAATTGCATCGGAAATGAATCTTTCGGAAACTGCATTTGTAAGACCAGGTGTCGACAAGAATAATTATGGCTTGAGATGGTTCACGCCGAAGGTTGAGGTGAAGATGTGCGGCCATGCGACTCTTGCCACTGCCTGGATACACTTCACCGAGCTTGGAATCAAAGGCGAGATCTCTTACGAAACACTAAGCGGGAAACTGGGGGTTAAGTACGTTGACGGGAAGATAGAGATGAATTTCCCTTCTGATAACCCTTATAGAGTGAAAATTGATGAAATGCTCGGGAGGATTATCGGTGTGGAAGGTGAGTGCTATTACTCCCCTCTTACTGAAAAACTGCTTTACGTAATCTCCTCGAAATCGAAACTTGAGAACCTATCGTTTGACTTTAGTCTTCTTGAGAACTGTGACTTTGGACACACTGTGAAGGGACTGATCGTCACTTCACCCGGTGACGAGAAGTTCGACTTCTACTCGAGATATTGCGCTCCCTGGGTGGGAATCAAAGAAGACCCTGTCACCGGTTCGGCACATACGGTTCTCGGACCGTTCTGGTCGGCGAAACTTGGCAGGAAAAGCCTCAGT